>NZ_JBMDJX010000068.1:0-2070 GCF_057809415.1 Chromobacterium sp. FG22
CGCGCCGGCGGCCAGCTGACGCTGGGCGGCGGCGCCGTCAGCGTCAATACCAAGGGCCTGACGCTGCCGCTGATGGTCAGCTTCAATCCGCCGCAGACCCAGGCCGCCCAGCTCTTGCTGTCCTACCGGAGCAAGGGCAGCCAGGGCGCCTGGACCCAGGCGGCGCTGAGCCGCAACGCCCAGGGCCAGTTCGCTTTGAACGCCGACGCGCTGGCCGCCGGCGACTACGAGTACCGCTACCAGCTGGCCGACGCCCAGGGCGCCTTGCTGACCGGCGCCGACGGCGCGGCGCTGGACGTCAGCGGCTATCTGCGCCGCCACAGCGGCGTCGACAGCGCCCGCCTCAACTGGGTGATCACCGGCACCAGCCAGAGCGAGCACAACATCATTCGCCGCCAGCAGTACAACGCCTTCGGCGAAGTGAGCAGCGAAACCGACGGCCGCGACAACACCACCACCTTCGAGTACAGCGCCTTCGGCCAACTGCTGGCCAAGCAAGACCCGCAAACCGTGATCGTCGCGGCCGGCGACAAGGCCCCGCCGCCGGTGCGCACCCAGTACCGTTACGACGCGCTGGGTAATCTGGTGGCCACCGTCGACGCCAACGGCCAGCTCAACCGCCAAAGCTGGCTGGCCGGCGGCGAACGGGGCCAGGGCAAGAGCGGCGGCGAGGCGCACGCCGACGGCGGCGTCAAGCAACTGGGCTATGACGTGTTCGGCAATCTGCGTGTCAGCGTCGACGAAATCGGCCGCCGCAGCGATTACCGCTACAACGCCAACAACCAGCTGATCCGTCAGGACCGCGCCGTGCGCGCCGACGGCCGCCGCGGCTACGACGAATACGACTACGACAGCGCCGGCCAGCGCATCGCCCACCGCAGCACCAGCGACGGCAAGGACAGTCTGGCCGACACCACCCAGTACGACAGCCTGGGCCGGGTGCTGGCCACCGTCAGCGCCGCCGGGCGCCGGGTGAGCTACCGCTACCAGTGGGACGCCGCCATCGCCGGGGCCGGCGGCATCGTCGTCGGCGGCTGGCGCAGCGTCAAGACCGACGCCAACGGCCGCAGCCAGACCGACGACGTCAGCCTGTTCGGCCATAAGGTGGCCCATGTCGACCTGGGCAACCACCGCTTCAGCTACCGTTACAACCATGCCGGCCAGGTGGCCGAACAGAGCGGCAGCACCGGCCAGCGCATCACTTACCAGTACTACGGCAACGGCTATCTGAAGAGCCTGTCCGACCACGCGCTGGACAGCTACACCCTGTACGAATACGACAACGACGGCAACAAGACTTTTGAAGGCTATACCAGCCTCAACAGCCAGAGCCGCGAGTTCTATCAGTACGCCGACATCCAGTACGACGCGCTGGGCCGGGTCACCCAGATCAAGGATCCTAAATTCCTGATCACCTACCGCTACGACGCGGTCGGCAACCGCATCAACGTCAACAGCGTCTACCACGACGGCGTCGACGGCCAGAAGCGGACCCAGGATTACTGGTACCGTTACGACAGCATGAACCGCTTCGTCACCACCAAGGGCAGCAAGATCGACGGCCAGATCAGCCGCGGCCCCCAGGGCGGCGACGGCGTCGACATCCTCTACAACGCCGCCGGCGAACGGGTGCAGGCCATCAACGCCTCTGATGGAACCACCGAGACCTACAGCTACAGCGCCGATGGCTATCTGGAGAGCACCCGCATCAACGGCAAGCTGGCCTCCCAGCGCGACAACGACCTGCTGGGACGCGCCACCGCTTACCGCCAATACCGCTGGAACGGCGACGGCGGCGTCAGCAGCCAGACCCAGTCCCGTTACGACGCCGACCACAAACTGCTGCAGCAAACCCGGGACGGCGCTAGCACCACCTACAGCCTGATGGCGGACGGCACCGTGGCCAGCAGCGCGCAGAGCAGCAGCGGCACCACCACCACCAGCTATTACGGCTATGAATGGTGGGACGAAGCCAAGCAAAGCACCATCACCGCCCAGCCGTACAACAAGGACGCGCCGGGTTGGCAGCCGGGCTACTCCCATCTGCGCTACAACGTCAACGGCCACCTG
>NZ_JBMDJX010000007.1:0-208358 GCF_057809415.1 Chromobacterium sp. FG22
GCGCCGATGATAGTGTGGCATTCGCCATGTGAAAGTAGGACACCGCCAGACGCCCCATTGCAAAGCCCAGCTCACACGAGCTGGGCTTTATGCATTGCATCGCCGTCTGGTGGACGATCCCTTTCCCGTTTCTGCTCCTTGTCTTTCCCTTCTGTCTTGATTTAGTTGCCGCTTGTCCAGCCAGGCTTGCCTGCGTTCGCTTCTCTATACAATCCTGAAAAAACAGCTTAAGCAATGGGAATGGAATGGGCCGGCGAACGACGTTGGGTGGTTTCACCATGGTTGAGCTATTGGTGACCATTGCGGTGGTGGGGATTGGCCTGGCATTGGCGGTGCCGGCGTTTAACCAATTCATCGACACCAATCGTTACCAGGCGTTGTCGCGCGCCTTGGTGGCGGACATGACCAATGCCCGCGCCGAAGCGATTCGCCGCGGCGTGCCGGTGGGCGTGTGCGCGTCGACCGATGGCAGCAGCTGTTCCAATGCGGCCAGCAATTGGTCGGTGGGCTGGCTGGTTTTCGCCGATCTCGATGGCAGCGGCGCGCCTTCCAGCAGCGAAATCCTGTCGGTGCATAACCCTGGCGGCGCCGCTGTCGCTTCGAGCACGGTGGCCGGTTTTCGTTTTGCGCCCAGCGGCGAGGCGAGGGGAGCGACGGCCAGCGGCACGCGCCTAACCACCACGCTGCAGATTCAGTTTCGTAGCCAGACCACTACGGCCAGCAGTACGGTGCAGGTGGCGCCGTACGGCTTGATCAGCGGGAATTGATATGCGCGCACGGATAAGAGCGGAGGCTGGGTTCTCCTTGCTGGAGGTGCTGATCTCAGTGCTGGTGGTGGCCCTGGGCATGCTGGCCATGGCCGGCATGCAGCTGAAATCCATCCGCGATTCGCATGATGCTTATATGCGCAGCCTGGCCTCGGAACTGGCGGTGGAGGCGGCGGAGCGGGTGAGGGCGGCGACCGGCGATCAGGTTTACGCCCTGAATACCGCCAGCAATCAGATGGATTTGAATGGCGCGCTGGGGTGCTACGCCTCCGGGGTGGCGACGTCGGATTGTACCGCCAACAGTTCCGCCACGCAGACCATGGCGACGACAGACACTTCTTACTTTTCATCCACGGCCAATAGTTTGCTGGGCTCGGGCTCGGTGCAGGTTCTGCTGAAAAAGGCGGACGGCAGTTCCGCGGCTACCTTGAGCGCGTGTAGCTACAGCCTGGCAGGGGCTTCCGGCACGGGTACGGCTTGTCAGGTTTCGGTCAGCGTCAGCTGGCAGGAAAAAGCGGCGAGCGGCACCACTCCCATGCAAACCCAGACCTTCGAGTACCGATTCCGATGAAAACCTTGGCGATGCGCAGCCGCCGTGAAGGCGGCATGACCTTGATCGAGCTGATGGTGGCGTTGACACTGGGCTTGATGGTGGTGCTGCTGGTCGGCCAGGTGTTCTATTCCAATAAGACCGTGTTTCGCAGCCAGGCGGCGCAGGCCGAGGTGCAGGAGAAAGGCCGTTTCGCCCTCCGCTGGATATCGGAGCAAGTGCGTCAGGCCGGCTATGTGGACACCACCAAGCTGGCCAATGGCCTGGCCGTCAATTTCCCCGCCAGCGGTACCACATTCACGAGCGCGGGAACGGTGTTGCTGGAGGCGAGCGGCACTTTGAACTACCGCTTTTACGGAAATAACGATAATCAGATCATAGATTGCCAGGGCAGTCCGGTGGCCAGCGCGTCGACGGCTTATAATTTCGCAATTGCCCGTACCGCCAGCGATGTGATGACCTGCACCACGGCGGGCAGCACCAGCACGGTGTTGAGCGGGGTGAAGCAATTGGTGCTGACGTATGGGGTGGATAGCAGCACGACGCCGGATAATATTCCAGAGAGTTATGCGGCGGCGGCAGCGGTTGCAGACTGGACCAAAGTGCATGTGGTGAGGGTCTGCATCCTGGTGGAGTCGGACACTCAGTACACCGCGCCCAGCGGCTACTCCGTGACCGACTGCAATGGCAGCGCCTATCCGGCGGCCGGGGTGTCCAATAGCGGCAAGCTGGCGCGTACCTTCCGGACCTCCATCTTCTTGCGGAACAATCTGTCATGACGGCCAAGGCGCAACAACAGGGGTTTTCATTACTGGTGGCCCTGATCTTCCTGACCGTGCTGGCGATGCTCGGTTTCGGGGCGGTGCGTTCGGCGCTGATGGAAGAAAAACTGGGCGGCAACAATCGCGAACGGGCCATCGCCTTCATGGCGGCAGAAGTGGCGATGCGTCAGGCCGAGACTTATATCGCCACGGCCGACAATCTGCCGGCAAGCGGCACCATGGCGAGCGGCACTGTCGCCGTGCCCAATTCGGCCGCGTCCGCCACCTATACCATTAGCTATGTCAGCACCAACGGGGGGCGCGATTACTACCGCCTGCTGGCGACGGGCTACGGCGGTCGCAAGACCCTGTTGAACACAACCCAGACGCAATTGGAGTCCGTTGTCTGGGTGGAGCAGTAAGGAGACGGAAGATGGCGCGCATCTTGATGCAAGGTTGCTTGAGTCTGATCTTGGCCCTGACCCAGGGGAGCCTGGCCTGGGCGTTGACCATTCCGACCCAGCCCTTATTGCAAAACACTTTGCAAGTGAACCCGATCAATCTGCTGGTGATGGGCAAGAGCCATAATCTGTTTGTCGCAGCTTACAACGACTATACGGATCTGGACGGTGTCGGGATGCCGGATATCGGCTACAAGCCCAAGTCCATCGACTATTACGGCTATTTCGACTCCTTCAAGTGTTACACCTATAGCTCGTCCAGCAGCGCTTTCATTCCCTATGCGACGACCAGCGACAAAACCTGCGACGGCTCGCACTGGAGCGGGGACTTCCTCAACTACGTCACCATGTCGCGCATCGACGTGCTGCGCAAATCGCTGTATGGCGGCAAGCGGGCCAGCGCTTCGCCCGCGACGCTGATCCGCTCCAACATCCCGCTGGACGCCCATGTCTGGGGCAAGTCTTTCGGCAGCGTCATTTCCACCAGCCCCACGGTGTCCTTGGCCTCCTACGTCGATACCACGCTAGGCGTGTCCAAGTATGAAAACGGCGCCGGCACTTCCACAAGCACCATCGCCAGCATGCTGTCGGCGGGCCGCAACATCGTCATGGTGAACATGGATAGCGGCACCTATCCGGGTACGCCGGTGCTGCGGATCGCGGCGATGGATCCCACCAAGAACGTGATGACGGACTGGGTCAGCACCGAGAGCAACGGCAAGCTGTCTCAGAACTTCACCGCCTTGACCATGCAAGTGCGGGTGTGCGTGGCGGGCTTGCTGGAGAGCAATTGCAATCAGTACGGCAGCAATTACCTGCCCACCGGTCTGCTGCACAAATACGGCATCAGCAGCAATATGGAGTTTGGCTTGCTGACCGGCTCGTATGACTCGCCGCAGTTGGGTGGGGTGCTGCGCGATGCCATTGGCAAGTTCGGCGACGAATTGAACAGCGACGGTACTTTTAAGGCTGGGGGTACGGCCGATACGATCGACCGCCTCAGGATCAATAAGCCCAGCTCCAGTTACGACACCTCCACCAGCGGCAGCGGCAACTGGGGCAACCCGGTGGCCACCATGTATTACGAGGGCCTGCGTTATCTGGCGGGCAAGAGCGGGCCCAAATTCATCACCGGCACCACCTCGATCGATACCAGTACTTTGGGCCTGCCCAAGATCACCAGCTGGACCAACCCCTATAACGGCAGGGCCTGGTGCACCAAGCCCTTTGTCACTGTGATCAGCGAGGCTTTGACCTCTTACGACAGTCAGATGCCGGGCTCGCCCTGGGGCTTCTCCTACAGCAACGATTTGAGCGGGATGAACGTCAGCCAGTTGGGCAACACCTTGTGGGGCTACCAGTTTGGCAGCGGTAGTAAGAACGTGATGATAGGAGAGGTGTCCGGCGGCACCTCCGACGGTTTGCCGACCAGCAAGCCCGCCTCCAATTTCGATGTCCGCGGCTTGTCGCCGGAGGAGCCGACGCGGCAGGGCAGCTTTTACGCGGCGATGGCCGCTTATTATGCGCGCACCAATATCCTGGTGACGCCGACCAGTCCGCCCAGCGGCGCCACCTTGGCGCCGGTGCGCACTTTCGCGGTGGGGCTGTCTTCGCCCCTGCCCAAGATCACCGTGCCCTTGACCGGCGGTTCGGTGACGCTGGTGCCTTTCGGCAAGGTGGTGATTGGCGCAAGCAATACCTTGACCATTACCAACTTCTTCCTGACCAGCGCGGCCAGCGACGGCAGTTCCTATTCCTTTCAGGTGAACTTCGACGATAGCGAGTTCGGCAGCGACTACGACCTGGATGCTATCGCGACTTATCAGATCAGCAAGGTGGGCAGCAATCAGGTGCAGGTGACGGTCAACTCCACCTATGCGGCCAGCGGCTACGCAAACCATCTGGGTTTCATCATCTCCGGCGTGCAACCCTTGGCCGGGGCCTCCACCGAGAACAAGGCCGGCGCCTACCTGGTGGTGCGTGAGAACGAGTCAAGCAGCGCTACTCAGTGCATAGGCACCAGCAGCGGGCAGTCAGGCTATAACCCGCTGAATTACGGCCTCAGCAGCGGCTCTTGCCGTGTGCTGCCCTTGACCTTTACCGCCACCTTCACGCTGGATCCGACCAAGGGCTCGACTACGCTGTTCGAGAGCCCGTTGTGGTATATGGCCAAGTACGGCGGTTTCACCGACAACAAGACCAATCCCAGCAGCCCCAACTCCTTTGACCCGAACAATGTCTGGCAATGGGACGCGGACGGCGACGGCAACCCCGACAATTACTCGCTGGTCAGCAACCCGTCCAAACTGAACGCCCAGCTGGATCAGGCCTTCCAGAACATCAGCAATCAGAACGGGTCAGGTTCGGCCGGGGTGGGCAGCAAGTCCACGATCAGCGGCGATACTTATTACTATGAAGCCTCGGTCAACAGCGCGGACTGGTCCGGGGACTTGAGCGCCCGCAAGATTCTGGTCAGCGGCACCAGCCTGTCCCTGAGCAATCCCCTGTGGAACGCCAAGCTGAAGGTGAACAGCGACACCGGCCGCCAGATCATCACTTCCAGCGGCGGCATCGGCGGCGGGCAAGCCTTCCAGTGGTCCAGCCTGAACACCGTGCAGCAGCAGGCTCTGCGGGCTTCCTCGTCCGAGCTCAGCTCAGTGACGCAAAGCCGGCTGACTTATCTGCGCGGCAGCCCGGCGAACGAGGGCTACGGCAGCACGCAGTTCCGGCCGCGGCCTGCCACCAAGCTGGGAGACATCGTCAACTCCTCGCCGGCTTACATCCCGGCACCGGCGAACGGCTCCAGCGATCCGAACTACAGCAGCACCAGCTACCAGTCCTTCGTGACGAGCAAGGGCAGCCGTTCCTCCATGGTGTACGTGGGCGCCAACGACGGCATGCTGCATGGCTTTCAGGCTACCACCGGCGCAGAACTGCTGGCCTACATCCCCTCGCCGGTGTTCGGCAACCTGAACCTGCTGGCCAGCAACTCCTATACCCATAACTTCTATGTCGACTCGACCCCGGTTGCCGTCGACGCCCAGATTGGCAGCACCTGGGGCAGCTATCTGGCCGGCGGCCTGGGCGCGGGCGGTAAGGGCTTGTATCTGCTGGATATCACCAATCCGGACGCCTTCAGCGAAAGCAGCGCCGCCTCCATCGCCAAATGGGAGTTCAACGCCACCAACGATCTGGACATGGGCTATGTGTTCGGCGCGCCGCAGATCATCAAACTCAATGACAACAAGTGGTATGTGGTCAGCCACAACGGCTACAACAGCACCAACGGCGACGCCGCCCTGCTGATTCTGTCGCTGGATTCCAGCGTCAGCTGGGTCCTGAACAGCAATTACTACAAGCTGTCCACCTTGTCCGGCACCGCGGTGTCGCCTAACGGCCTCTCCACCATCGAGCCGGTGGATCTGGACGGCAACGGCACGATAGACGTGGTCTACGCCGGGGATCTGAAGGGCAATATGTGGAAGTTCGACCTCAGTTCCAGCACGCCGTCCAATTGGAAGGTGGCCTTGAACCGCGTGCCCTTGTTCAGCGCCAAAGACAGCAGCGGTGTGGCCCAGCCCATCGTGCTGGCGCCGGTGACCGCGCCCATGCCAGTCAGCAACGGCGCCACTTCGGCGAGCAACACC
Source organism: Chromobacterium sp. FG22 (assembly GCF_057809415.1). Taxonomy (NCBI): domain Bacteria; kingdom Pseudomonadati; phylum Pseudomonadota; class Betaproteobacteria; order Neisseriales; family Chromobacteriaceae; genus Chromobacterium; species Chromobacterium sp. FG22. The sequence continues at coordinate 6,187 of NZ_JBMDJX010000007.1, forward strand.
AACCGGATGGTGATGTTCGGCACCGGCAAATACATAGAAAGCTGCGACAAGACCAGTAGTTGCACGCCGGAATCCAACAGCCACAGCGTATACGGCATTTGGGATTGGGGCGCGCCGGTCTGCGATCGCCGTCTGTTGTTGCAACAAACCCTGTCCACCAATGTGATCAGCGGCACCACTTACCGGCAGGCCACCAATACCTCGATCAGCTGGAAAGACTACACGCTGGCCAGTGCGACGGCGAACCAGAGCTGCTCGACGCAGTACGGCTCGATCAGCTCCACCGCCGGCAAGCTGGGCTGGTACGAGGATTTGAACATTAGCGGCGAGCGGGTGGTGGGGATGCTGAACTATTATTCGAAGACGCTGGAATATCAGACCTATATCCCTTCTTCGGACAACAGCGATATTTGCACGCCCAAGGACGCCGCCTATATTCTGCGGGTGCAGTACGACAACGGCGGCGCCGGGATCAAGCCCAAGCTGGCGGACACCGTGGCGCAGACGACGGATTCCTCCGGCAACTACAAGCCCATTATCGGCAAGCAGATGGGCGGCTCGTTGGGCACCACCGATTTTGTTCTGAGCGGCAAGGTCTACTCGCTGTCCAGCAGCACCACGGGCAGCACCTCGATCACGGGCTGGAACCTGGGGCGCAGCTGGAAGCGCGTCACCTGGCGCGAACTGACCAATAACTGAGGATGGGGAATGGGATATCGCAGCAAAGCGGCGAGGCGAGTCAATCGAGGCTTCACCTTGATAGAGCTGATTATCGTGGTGGCCATTGTCGGCATTTTGGTCAGCATCGCCTTGCCGTCGTACACCAACTACGTGCAACGCACCTATCGGGCTGAAGTGCAGACCGAGCTGCAAGCCATCGCCCAGGCGCAGGAAAAATACTTCACGCTGAATAATGTTTATGCGTCCTCGCTGACCGCGCTGAGCTACGCCTCCTCCAGCATTAGCAGCCAGGACAGCCGCTACACCATCACCATGGGCGATCTGAGCGCCTCCGCCACATTGGCCAACGGCCAGGGCTATACCTTGCAGGCGGCCCCGGCCGGCGGGCAAGTGGGAGAGAGCTGCGGCACGCTGAGCCTCAATAGCCTGGGCAGCAAGAGCGCTGCCAGCGGCACCGTCAGCAATTGCTGGCGCTGAGGGCGAAACGAGACAGCCGCGGATCGGAGTCCGCGGCTTGGCTAGCGGCAGCGGTGGGGGGCTGTGGTATCCTTCGCAACTTGATGTCCATGGGGGCGTGGCCGCCCATGGACGATTGCCGAGTTTGAAGGAAGCCGATGTCCTACCCGACACCTTTGTTCGAAAATAAAGTCTGCACTCAGGAACAGCTGGCGGACAAGCTGGCGGCCTTGCCGCGCCCCATCGTCTTCACCAATGGCTGCTTCGATATCCTGCACCGCGGGCATGTGACCTATCTCGCGCAGGCGCGCGCCTTGGGCGCCAGCCTGGTGCTGGGTTTGAACACCGACGCCTCGGTGCGCCGCCTGGGCAAGGGCGACGACCGGCCCATCAATCATCAGGACAACCGCGCGGCGGTATTGGCCGCCTTGGAAAGCGTCAGCCTGGTGATCTGTTTCGACGAAGACACCCCGGCGCAGCTGATAGAGCAGGTGCGTCCCGATGTGCTGGTCAAGGGCGGTGACTGGACGCCGGACAAGATCGTCGGCAGCGCCGAGACGCTGGCGCGCGGCGGCCAGGTGCACTCCATTCCCTTCCTGTTCGACACCTCCACCACCTCCACCTTGAATAAAATTCGGGCCAGCGAGGCCGGCCGGTGAGCGAACACGCTTTCGCGGTGCTGCGCCGTCTCGCCGACGGCCGTTTCCATTCCGGCGAAGACATCGCCGGCGAACTGGGCTGTTCCCGCACCCTGGTCTGGCAGGCGGTGCACGCCATCCAGCAAGACCTGGGCGTCACCGTATTCAGCGTGCGCGGTCAGGGCTATCGCTTGGAAGCGCCGTTTGAATGGCTGGACGTGTCGGCCATCCGCGACGGCCTGAGCGAGGCGGCGGCGGATACCTTCACGCTGGCGGTGGCGGAGCGCACCGACTCCACCAATTCCCAGCTGCTGGCGCGCGCCGCCAGTGGCGGCCTGCACGGCCTGGTGTTGGCGACGGAGCTGCAAACCGCCGGCCGCGGGCGCTTGGGGCGGCGCTGGCAGGCGCGGCTGGGCTCGGGCCTGACGTTCTCCCTGCTGTGGCGCTTCGACCGCGGCCTGTCCCAATTGGCCGGCCTGTCCCTGGCGGTAGGGGTGGCCTTGGCGCGGACGCTGCGGCGGCTGGGCGCGCCGGTGGCCTTGAAGTGGCCGAACGATGTGTTGTTGAACGAGCGCAAGTTGGCCGGCATCCTGATAGAACTGTCCGGCGACGCGCTGGGCCCGACCGCGGTGGTGATCGGCATCGGCATGAATGTGGGCGAACCGGGCGAAGTGGATCAGCCGGTGGCCTGTTTGGCCGAGGCGGGCGTCAAGCTGGCGCGCAGCGCGTTGCTGGCGGAGTTGCTGAACGAACTGCACCGGGTGCTGAGCGATTTCGACCGTCATGGCTTCGTGCCCTTGCGGCAGGAGTGGATGAGCTTGTCCGCGCATCAGGACGCGCCGGTCTGCCTGAGTTTTTCCCATGGCGAGCCGGTGCAGGGCGTGGCGCGCGGCGTGGCCGAGAGCGGCGCGCTGCTGGTGGACACCGCCGACGGCGTGAAGACGTATCACGCCGGCGAGGTCAGTTTGAGGAAACTGGCATGAAGTTGTTGATCGACGCCGGTAATAGCCGGGTCAAATGGGCGGTGCATGATGGCCGTGACTGGCTGGTGCAGGGCGCGGTGGAGCACGGCGACATCGCCAGCCTGGCTGAAGTCTGGCGACAATGGCCGATCACGGCCGCCTGGGGCGCGTCGGTGGCGCGGGCGGAGGCGGCGCAAGCCTTGGAGGCGGCAACGCCCTGTCCCTTGCGATGGGTGCGGGCGGAAGCCGGTTTCGGCGATGTGCGCAACGCCTACCGCAACCCGGCCGAGCAGGGGGCCGACCGCTGGCTGGCGGTGCTGGCCGCGCGGCAACTGCACCGGGACGATGTGATCGTGGCCTGCGCCGGCACCGCGCTGACCGTGGAGGCCTTGACGGCCGAGGGTGATTATCTGGGCGGGCTGATCGTGCCCGGGCTGAAGCTGATGTTGAGCAGCCTGGCGCGCAACACCGCCAATCTGGACCGTTCCGCCGGCGTGGTGACGCCGTTCCCGCAAGGCACGGAAGACGCCTTGGCCAGCGGCGCGGTGTACGCGCTGACCGGCGCGGTGGAAACGCAGCGTCGGCAATTGCAGGCGCATACCGGACGCGCTCCGGTGCGGGTGCTGTTGACCGGCGGCGACGCGGCGCGCTTGGCGCCTTGGCTCGCCGGGCCGGTCGAGATCGTGGATAATCTGGTGTTATTGGGCTTATTAAGAGTGGCCGACGAAAAATGAAGTGGTTTCTAGCCTTGGTCGTGGTGCTGAATTTGCTGGTGGCGATGTATGGCTCGTTCAAACAGCGTCCGCCGGCGGACGTGCGGGCGCAGGAAGTGAGCCCGGAACTGGTCAAGCTGCTGCCTGCCAATTGGAAGCCGAACGCCTCCGCGCCGGCCGCGTCCGCCCCGGCGGCGGAGCCGCTGCGCGAATCCTCCGCGCCCAAAGCGGACAAGCCGGCCGCGGCCAAGCCTAAGGCCCAGGAAGCGTCCGCGCCGAAAACAGCGGCCGCCAAGGCGGAGGTCGCCAAAACGGAGACCGCCAAGCCGGAGCCCAAGGCCGAAACGGCCAAGCCGGCGGAAGCCGCCGCGGCCTGCCTGCAATGGGGACCGCTGGACGACAAGCTGCTGGCCAGGGTCAAGGGCGGCGTGCCGCAGCTCAAGCTCAAGGCCGGCCAGCTGAGCGAGGCCAGCAAGGAAGAAACCGCCGGAGGCGGGCGCTTCTGGGTCTATTATCCGCCGCTGGCCACCCAGGCGGAGACGTCGACGCTGTCGTCGGAACTGAAGGGCAAGGGCTTTGACAACTACATCGTCAAGAACGACGACTTCAAAGGCCATCTGTCGCTGGGCCTGTTCGGCAAGGAAGACGCGGCCAAGGGTCTGGCCGCGCGGCTGAAGGCGGCCGGCTACGACAAGGCGCTGGTGCAGCAGAAGGGGCAGAAGGCGAGCAAGACCACGCTCAGCTTCAAGACGCTGGACGCGCAGCAGGCCGACAAGCTCAAGGGGCTGCAAAAGCGGCTGACGCCGGGAATCGGCCTGAAATCCTGCGGATGAGACGGATAGTCTTGATCTGACCGCTTGCCAGCGCCGGCGCGGCGATGCACTATCAAGCATCGCCCCAAGCGGGCGCAGGCGCAGGTCTTCATTTCTCCGATGACGGCGGCCTCTGGCCGCCGTTGTTCATTCTGTCAGCAGGATATGTCCAGACGAAGCAACATCACCCGGCTGTTGGACCGGGGCCGTTTCAATGACCGCACCTTGCGGCATTTGGGATGGTCCATGGCCTTCATCGCCGGCGCGCTCAACGCCGGCGGCTTTCTCGCCGTGCACCGCTACACCTCGCACATGTCCGGCATCGTGTCCGGCATGGCCGACGAGTTCGCGCTGGGCGAGGTGACGCTGGGCCTGTCCTTGCTGGTGATGCTGCTGTGCTTCATCGCCGGCGCCATGCACAGTTCCTGGCTGATTCTGTGGGCGCGCCGGCAGCGTCTGCGCGGCGGTTACGGCGTGTCCATGATGGAAGAGGCCGGCCTGCTGCTGCTGTTTGGCCTGCTGGGGGCCGCGCTGTCCTTGCACAAGGGCTTTTTCACTCCGCTGACCGTGATGCTGCTCTGCTTCATCATGGGCATGCACAACACCATCGTCACCAAGCTGTCCGGCGGCCTGTTGCGCAGCACCCACATGACCGGCATCGCCACCGACATCGGCATCGAGCTGGCCAAGCTCAGCTACTACGGCCGGGAAAGCATGCCCAAGGTCAAGGACGTGCGCGCCAACCGCGTCAAGCTGCGCACCTATCTGCTGATCCTGCTGTCGTTTTTCGGCGGCGGCGTGGTGGGCGCGCTGGGCTTCAAGCATATGGGATACAGCTTCACCCTGCCGCTGGCGCTGCTCTTGTTTCTGCTGGGGCTGCGCCCGGTCTGGTACGACGTGAGGCTGCGTTTCCGGCTGTGGCGCATCCAGCTGGAAAGCCATTGATTCGATTGGCTCTTGTGCGTCCGCGCGCATCGCGGCAAACTTCGGGGTTCCGCCCCAAGGGGGGCGGCAGCCTCAAGCCGTCGGCTGTGCAAGATGGACGGTAATCGTCGGGACGCCTGAGCCCGGCGTACTCTCTCGCGGAGAGTATTCATGAGCGAAACCATTTACGGCGACGGCGCGATCCGCCGTCAGGGCCTGTACGGCTCTTCCATTGAAAACACCTATGCCGGCGTGCTGTCCTTCATGCGCCGCAACTATAGCCGAGATCTGACCGGCGCCGACGTGGTGGTGTCCGGCATTCCGCTGGACCTGTCCACCACCTTCCGCTCCGGCGCGCGGCTGGGTCCGCAGGCGATTCGCGCCGCCAGCGTGCAGCTGGCCGAGTTGAGCCCCTTCCCCTGGGGCTTCAACCCCTTCGACGATCTGGCCGTGATCGACTACGGCGATTGCTGGTTCGACGCGCATAATCCGCTGACCATCAAGCCCTCCATCATCGAGCACGCGCGCACCATCCTGGCCTCCGGCGCCAAGATGCTGACCTTCGGCGGCGACCATTTCATCACCTACCCGCTGCTGATCGCGCACGCGGAGAAATACGGCAAGCCGCTGGCGCTGCTGCATTTCGACGCGCACTGCGACACCTGGCCGGACGACGAGCCGGACAGCCTGAACCACGGCACCATGTTCTACAAGGCGGTGAAGGATGGCCTGATCGATCCGAAGAAGTCGGTGCAAGTGGGCATCCGCACCTGGAACGACGACTTCATGGGCATGAATGTGCTGGACGCGCCCTGGGTGCACGACAACGGCGTGGACGCCACCATCGCGCGCATCAAGGAAGTGATCGGCGACAGCCCGGTCTACCTGACCTTCGACATCGACTGTCTGGACCCGGCCTTCGCGCCGGGCACCGGCACCCCGGTGCCGGGCGGCCTCAGCAGCGCTCAGGCTTTGAAGATCGTCCGCAATCTGGGCGATCTGAACATCGTCGGCATGGACGTGGTGGAAGTAGCGCCCGCGTACGACAATAGCGAGGTGACCGCCCTCGCCGCCGCGCATCTGGCCTGTGACATGCTGTGCCTGATGCGCAATAAGAAGCTGGCCGGCACGCTTTAAATCGTTGACGCATGCAAGAACGCCGCTCTCATCAAGCGGCGTTTTTATTTGCGCGGAACCAGGACCAGGCGCGCGCCGGCTGCGCCGCCGGCTGCGCCGCCGGCTCGCGCCGCAGCTCCATATAGCGTTCGCCGTCGCGCAGTTCGGCAAAGCCCAGCCGGCGGTAGAACGGGCGCGCGTCGCGGGACACCAGCAGAAAGCGCCGCAGCTGCTGCAGCTCGGGGTGGGCCAGCGCCGCCTCCATCAAGGCGCGGCCGACGCCGAGGCGACGGGCCTCGGCCAGCACGAACACATCGGACAAATAGGCGAAGCTGGCGTAGTCGGTGACGATGCGGGCAAAGCCCAGTTGCCGTTGTCCGCGGTAGGCGCCGAACACCAGCGAGTGCGCTATGGCCTTGTCCAGCTGCTCCGGCGTCAGGCCTTGCGCCCAATGGGTTTGAGACAGGAAGCGCTGAATCATGTCGCGGTCCAGCCGGCCGCGCTCGCAGCTGATCTCCAGATGGGCCATGGCGGCTCCGTGCGATGACGACGCCGCCAGTATCCGCGCTCGGCATCACCGCCGGATGACGGGGAGATGGCGGTATCGTTGCAGCGTTGCTAGAGCGCCGGCCAGCGGACCGCCAAAAGCAGCAAGAGGCCGATTTCGCACAACTCAATGCCCGCGCCCAGGCAGTCCCCGGTCATGCCGCCCAGCTTGCGCAGCAGGAAGCGCCGCCAGGCCAGCGCCGCCAAAGGCGCCAGCAGCAATGCCGGGGCCAGCCAGGCCGACAACACCGCCAGCAGCGCCGCGTTGACCGCCAGGCTGGGGCCGTGCCGCCGCCAGGCGAAGCGCTCGCCGCTGCCGGGCGCGATCGCCGGCAGGCTGGCCGACCAGTACACCGCGAAACAGCGGCACCAGGCGGGGATCAGCAGCAGGCCCCAGGGCGGCGCCGGCTGTTTGGCCAGCAACATCAGCAAGACCAGCTTGGCGACGATGGCCAGGATCAGCGCCAGCGCGCCGAAGCTGCCGACGTGAGGATCTTTCAGCACCTCGAAGAAACGTTCGCGCGAACGGTGGGCGGCGCCCAGCGCGTCGGCGAGATCGCCCAAGCCGTCCAGATGCAGGCCGCCGGTGACCCAGGTCCACATCAAGAGCGCCAGCAGCGCCGCCAGCCAAGGATCGCTCAGGCGGCCCAGGGTCAGCGCCGCCAGCAATAGCGCGCCGACGATCAAGCCCACCGCGGCGAACCAGCGAGCGCTGTCGGCCAACCACTCGGGCTTGAACTCGCGCAGCTGCGGCGTGGGCAGGCGGGTCAGGAACTGCAGCGCCAGAATCAGTCCGCGCACGGTGCTTCCAGCCGCATCAAATAGGCCGGGTGCCCGTCCAGGATGGATAATTGGGCAAAGCCGCCGCGCTGCACCGTCATCAGCTTGGCCACCGCAAAATCGGCGCCCAGCAACTCCGCCAGCAAGGTGGTGATGACGCCGCCGTGGGTGACCAGCACGCGGTGGCTGCCGCTGGCCGTGGTCATCCACTCGGACAGGCCGGCCAGCACTCGGGTGCGGAAGCCATCGTAAGCTTCGCCGCCCGGCGGCGTCAGCTCCCCGGCCGCCAGTTTGGCGCGCCAGTCCGGATAGCGCTGCGCCAGCACCTGCACGTCCATGCCGTCCCAGTCGCCAAAGTCCATTTCCGCGAAGCGCGGGTCCACTTTCAGCGTCAGCGAGCCGTGCAGAGCGTGCTGGACCGCGAACTCGCGGCAACGCTGCAAAGGCGAGCTGGCCATCGCCGTCACCGGCGCCAGCGCGCAAATGCGCTGCCAGCTTTGCGCCATCTGAATGTGTCCGGTGGCGTTCAGCGGCAGATCGCAACTGCCGATCAAGCGGCCCTCATGATCGATTTCGCCGTGACGCAACAGGGTCAGGGTATAGGGGTTCATTCCGCTTTTCCGGTGATGCCCGCCTCGGCGAAGGTGGCCATCTCGTTGTGCAGGCGGATGGCCATTTGCAGCAAGGGCACGCACAAGGCAGCGCCGGATCCCTCGCCCAGATGCATGCCCAGGTCCAGCACCGGCTCCAGCTTCAGCGCGTGCAGCGCCAGCAGGTGGCCGGTTTCTTCCGAGCGGTGGCTGGCCAGCAGCCAATCTCCCGCGCGCGGCTCCAGCGCCAGCGCGCAGAGCGCGGCGGCGCTGGAAATGAAGCCGTCCACCAGCGCCGGCGCGCCTTGCGCGGCGCTTTCCAGATAGAAGCCGGCCATGGCGGCGATTTCCAGGCCGCCCAGCTCGGCCAGGATGTCCAACGCGGACAAATCGCGCTCGGCGACGCGGGCCAGCGCGGTGCGCACCACTTGGCGCTTGGTGTCCAGGCCGGCCTCGTCCAGGCCGGTACCGCGGCCGACGATGCGCTCCGGCGGCAAGTCCGCCAGCCGGCAGATCAGCGCGGCGGACGCGGTGGTGTTGCCGATGCCCATGTCGCCGGCGATCAGCAAATTGGCGCCGCCGTCCAGCGCGCGGCGCGCGGCCAGGCGGCCCACTTCCAGCGCGGCCTCCGCCTGTGCCGGCGTCATTGCGGCCTCCCTGGCCAGATTGCCGGTGCCGGCCCGCACTTTGGCGTGGACGATGGGCAGCGCGGAGACGTCGCTGAGCACGCCGGCGTCCACCACCTCCAGCCTGGCATCCAGGCTTTGCGCCAACACGCAGATGGCCGCGCCGCCATTGGCGAAATTGCGCACCATTTCGCCGGTCACCACCGAGGGATAGGCGGACACGCCTTCCGCCGTCACGCCGTGATCGCCGGCGAATACCGTGATCGCCGGCCGCAGCGCGTCCGGGCAGACCTTGCCCTGCCAGGCGGCGAAGCGGCAGGCCAGCTCTTCCAGCCTGCCCAGGCTGCCCGCCGGCTTGGTGAGTGTGGCCTGGCGGGCGCGGGCGGCCTGGTAGGCGGCGAAATCGGGTGAGCGAAAGGTATCGATGAATGTCATGAGATGGCCAACTCCAGCCTGGATGAGAGAGTGATTCAGCGGCGACTTTAAGCGATAGCCCGCCACCGGGGCAACCCGCAGCCGGTGGACGATTTGATCCTAACTAAACATATTTCTTTTGGCGCCATCCCGTCGGGATGCTCTCCGGTATAATCCGGAACCTAGCAGGTGTCCGCGGCTCAAGCGCCGCGGATGAAACGGGAAGCCGGTGCAAGACCGGCGCTGCCCCCGCAACGGTAAGGCCTGGCGTGTGAAGAGGTTCAACCGAGTCGCGCTCGACGCGCGAGACGTTGAACCTCAACGCCCAGGCGATGCAAGGGCCACTGTCCATCGGATGGGAAGGCGCATCGCCGCAAGGCCGAGCCCGGAGACCGGCCTGCTGGCATGCGCGATCATGGAAACCACACTCGCGCCCGCCCAATGGCCGCCCGGAAGGCGGCCGCACTGGAGTATCGCGGGGAGGCGATCCGACAGACGGCCCGGCGTCCTGCCGCGGCGTCCCCCTTTTCATGCCTTCTTCGCACTCTTCCTAACCATGCCGCCCTGGCGGCCAGATTCCATGTGGAGTGTGTTTCATGTTCAAACCCCAACAATGCGCCTTGCTGGTCTCGCTGGCCTGCGCCGGCCAGGCCTATGCCGCCAATGTGCCCGAGTTCGCCGGGGATCCGGTAGTGGTGACGGCGGGCCGTGTGGCGCAACCGCTGTCGCGCACGCTAGCCGATGCGACCGTGATCACGCGCGAGGAAATCGAAGAAAGCGGGGCGCAAACCCTGCAACAAGTGTTGTCGCGTCAAGCGGCTGTTTCTATCGCCAGCAATGGCGGCCCAGGCAGCGCCAGCAGCATCTATATCCGTGGCAACAAGGATAGCCATACGGTGGTGCTGGTGGACGGCGTGCGAATTTATTCCGCCACGCTCGGTACCACGACGATTCAGAATATTCCATTGGCCCAGATCGAGCGCATTGAAATTCTGCGCGGGCCTGCGTCCAGTTTATACGGCGCAGACGCCATCGGCGGGGTGATTCAGATCTTCACTCGTAAAGGCGAGGGCGAGCCGCGATGGAACGCGGGGGTGGAGTTTGGCAGCCGAGGCACCGGCAAGCTAAGCGCCGGCGTAGCGGGGAAGTCGGGAAATACCGCTTATAGCCTGCAGTTGTCGCACGCTCAGTCCGATGGTTTTTCGGCGACGAATTCACGCAACACGTATTACTACAACCCGGACAACGATGGGTATCGCAATGATAGCTATGCCGCTAGCCTGACGCAGACCTTGTTGCCGGGCCATGATTTGACTGTGCGTCTATTCCAGACCTTTGCGGAGGCTGACATTGACTATACCAGTGCGTGGAAGGGGCAGGATCGCTCCAAGTCGCGCCTGACTGGGCAGAGCGTTGAATCAAAAAATCGTTTCAACGATGTCTGGACAAGCACTCTGCGTTTTGCCCGCAGTCAGGACAAGTCCGAGGAGTTTCATAACGGCAATTTCGATCGACGTGCCAGCTTTTTTCAGACAACGCAGAACGAATGGCAATGGCAGAACGACTTGAATACCAAGGTTGGCGTATTTATTTTGGGCGCCTCCCATTTGGACCAGAAAATCGCTAGCGATGGTATCTATACCAAAAACACCCGCACCACCAATGCCGGATTCGTGAGCTACCAGTTGGAGTTGGGCAAGCATCTTCTGCAAGCTAGCCTTCGAAACGATCATGATGATCAATTCGGGGGGAAGATGACCGGTAAAGCCGGTTATGGCTATCGTTTCGCCGATGGTTGGCTTGCGCGTGTAGGTTATGGCACAGGGTATAAAGCACCGTCCTTTAACGATCTGTACTATCCGGGCAGCGGCAACCCCAATCTAAAGCCGGAAAGTTCAAAGAATACAGAGCTGGCCCTGCAATACCGAAAAGATGGCCGTTCGGCTAGCTTGACCCTATTCCAGAACAAAGTGGAGCAGTTGATTCAGTGGGCGCAAACCGACCCCACGGATTTCAATTCATGGCGCCCGAGCAATGTGGATCGCGCAACGATCCGGGGGCTGTCATTGGAGGCGGGGGCCCAATGGCTCAGTATCGACTGGCAAGGTAACTTGACGCTGATGGATGCGCGAGACGATAAGACAGGCAATTGGTTGGCAAACCGGCCGCGCCAGAGTGCCAGCGTATCCGCCGCCAAGCAGTGGGAAAAATGGACGCTGGGAGCGGAGCAGCAAGTCGCGTCGCGTAGAGCGGGAGATGCGGCTAATTCGGAGGCCAAAGCGCTGCATGGTTACGGCGTGACCAATATTTTTGCCAATTATCGTTTTGCCAAAAATTGGACTGCCACGGCTCGAGCGGACAATCTGTTCAATCGTGAATATGAAACCGCTTATGGGTACAACACCGGCGGACTGGGTATTTTCCTTGGGGTTCGTTTCAGTCAGTAAGGAATTCCCATGCCCCACCTGATCACCGGCGGCGCGCGCAGCGGCAAGAGCCGCTACGCCGAAACCCTGGCCTTGGCCCACCCGGGTCCGGTCTGCTATCTGGCGACGGCCGAGCTGCGCGGCGGCGACGCCGAGTTCGCCGCTCGCGTCGAACACCATCGTCGACGGCGTCCGGCGGCGTGGTCGCAAGCGGAGGCCGGCCGCGGCTTGGCCGCCGAGCTGCTGCGTCGCGACGCGGCGGGCGGCCTGCTTTTGGTCGACTGCCTGGGCATGTGGCTGATGCGCTTTTTCAACGAGGACGGCGGTTTCGACACCGCCGGTTTCGAACAGGAACGCGCCGCGCTGCTGGCGGCATTGGAACAGGCCCGAGGCGAGGTGCTGCTGGTCAGCAATGAAATCGGCTGGGGCGTGGTGTCGGCCAATGCCCAGACCCGATGCTTCGTCGACGAGCTGGGGCGGGTGAATCAAGCGGTGGCGGAGGTCTGCCAGCGGGTGACGCTGGTGGCCTGCGGCTTGCCGCTGGTGTTGAAAGGCGAGATATGAGACGGTTGCCGGTTCTGGCCTTGCTGCTGGGCGCGCTGCCGGCTTTGGCGGCGGTCAGCGCCCAGGACGGCGGCGGCCAGACCATCACGCTGGCGCAGCCGGCGCAAAGGATTCTGACCCTGGTGCCGCACGCCACGGAAATGCTGTACGCGGTGGGCGCCGGCGACAAGCTGGTGGCCACGGTGGAACATAGCGACCATCCGGACGCCGCCAAGCGTTTGCCGCGGGTGGGCCGCTTCACCGGCTTCAGCCTGGAGGCGGTGATGCGGCAGCGGCCGGATCTGGTGGTGGCCTGGCGCGACGGCGGCGCGCCGCGCGAACTGGAGCGCTTGCGCGGCCTGGGCATTCCCGTCTATCTGAGTCACCCTTTGCAGCCGGACGACGTGGCCAAGGAAATGCTGGCCTTGGGGCGGCTGGCGGGCGTGGACGCCGCGGCCGGCAAGGCGGCCGCGAGCTATCGCCAGCGCCTGGCCGAGTTGCGCCGGCGTTACGGCGCGCGCGCGCCGGTGCGGGTGTTCTATCAGGTTAGCCAAACGCCCATTTTCACCGTCAGCGATCAAAGCTTCATGGGGCCGCTGATCAGCTTATGCGGCGGCGTCAACGTGTTTGGCGATGTCCGGCAGCCGGCGCCGCAAGTGTCCGCCGCCACCGTGGTGGCCGCGCGTCCGCAGGCCATTCTGGCCGGCGACGAGGCCAGCCTGCGGATGTGGCGTCGTTGGCAGACGCTGCCGGCGGTTGCCAAAGACGCCTTGTTCGCCTTGCCGGGCGACGCCATGGTCGTGCCCGGCCCGCGGCTGGTGGACGGCGCGGCGGCCCTGTGTCTCGCGCTGGACACAGCGCGGCAGCGGCTGGGTTTGACGGCCAAGTAAGCGCCGGCTATCCTCGCCGCCATGGACAAGGAACTGGAATATCTCGAGTCGCGGGTGACGGCGTTGGTGGCGCGCATTCGCGAACTTGAAACACAAAACGGCCGTTTTGCCGAAGCGCTGTCCGAAGCGCTGCGCGACAATGCGGAGCTGAACTTCAGAGTGAACGAAACCCGCGCGCGGGTGGCGGCTCTGGTCGAGCGCCTGCCCAAGGCGTCGGAGGATGCGGAATGAGCGACGTGGCTCAGGTTGAAATCGAACTGCTGGGACGTTCCTTCACCATCGGCACCCCGGCGGAAGAAAAGGAAACGCTGCAAGAGGCGGTGCGTCTGCTGGCCGGCAAGATCGAAATGATCCAGCAGCACGGCAAGGTGATGGACGCCGACAAGATCGCCATCATGGCCGCCTTGAACATCGCCCACGATTTGTTGAAGACAAAAGTGGGAGAGGGCTTGGAGATGGCGGCGTTTCAGCGTAAAATACGCAGTATGAGCGAAGCAGCCGACCAGGCGCTCCGCGAAAGCCAGCAAGCGCTGTTTTAAACCGCAGCCCGCTGGCGAACACCAAGGTCAGTACCCCCTGCGGTGTTTGTGAAGGCACACAATTCCTTTGTACCAATGCGTTCGCTTCAGGCTGCCAGCGTGAGTCATGGGCGTGCCGCGTCCTCTTGAGGATGCGCCCGAAATGACTGGCAGGCGGCCCTCCCTGGAAACAGGGTACAAGCGAATTTTGCCCGAACGACACTCGCGGGGGCTCCCCCCTCTGCCATGACCGCACCCTCTCTTGTTTCCGATCCGTTTCCCGTCGACAAGCCCGCATTGCGCAGGAAAATTCGCCGCGCGCGTCAGGCTCTGAGCGCTTCTTACCGTTTGCAGGCGATGCGGGCGATCGCGCGTCACGCCTCGAGGCTGCTCAAGCGCGACAAGCGCGTGGGCGCTTATCTGGCCGCCGGTTCGGAGCTGGATCTGGAAATCCTGATGAGCGCAGCGCTGTGGCGCGGCGCGGAAGTCTATCTGCCGCAGATTCCGCGGCGCGGCCGCCGGCTGTGGTTCAGCCGTCTGGGCGCGGCTGACCGCTGGTATCTGCATCCGCGCTACCGGATCGCCGAATACGATGGCCCGGCGCTGCGCGCCGAACGACTGGACGTGTTGTTTGTGCCGCTGCTGGCCATCGACGACGAGGGCTATCGCATGGGGCAGGGCGGCGGCTTCTACGACACCACGCTGGCCTTCCGCCAGCGCGCGCGCTTACTCGGCAAGCCCTTGCTGGTGGGCGTGGCCTACGATTGCCAGCGCGTCGAGCGCGTGCCGCGCGAGCCCTGGGACGTCCGGCTGGATTATTTGCTGACCGAATCCGGTTTGCGCCGGCTGCCTTTGAGCCCCCTATGCCGATAGCCATCGTCTTCCTGGCCGTTTTGCCGGCCTTGGCCCTGCTGGGGCGGCTGGAGTGGGCGGTGGCGTGGCTGTATCTGAGCTTGAGTCTGCTCTGCTTCATTCTGTACTGGCGCGACAAGCGGGCGGCGGAGCGCGGCGGGCCGCGCACGCCGGAAGCCCGGCTGCTGTGGCTGGGTGTGCTATGCGGCTGGCCCGGCGGCCTGATGGCACGCCGGCTGTTTCGCCACAAAACCGTCAAGCAGCCGTTCCGGCTGCTGTTCTGGTGCGGCGCGGCGCTGAATCTGGCCTTGCTGGGCGGCTGGCTGTATCTGCGCGCGGCTTAGCGCCAGGGGCGGCGGCCGTAGTCGCCGTAATAGCCGTAGACGGGCGTCACCACGACGGGCGCCGGGCGCACCACCACCGGCGCGGGTCTGACGACTACCGGCGCCGCCCGGGGCGGCACCACCACGCAGGCGCTCAAGGCACCGCTCAGCAACAGGCCCATCACCAGCTGTTTTTCATGCGTTTTCATGGTCTTCCCTTTCCATATCGCTTCAGAACCCCCTTTCGGGGCGGTGAAGACAGCCTAAGCCGCAATCTTTCCAGTAAGATTGAGCAAGCGTTAACCCTTTCCCTGACTGATTAACAGACATTGCCCATGCGATACTGGCTGATGAAGTCCGAACCGGACGATACCTCGATCGACGATCTCGCCGCCGAGCCCGAACGCTTGTTCGAGTGGACCGGCGTGCGCAATTACCAGGCGCGCAACTTCATGCGCGACGGCATGAAAGAGGGGGACCGGCTGCTGTTCTGGCACTCGTCCTGCCCGGAGCCGGGCGTGGCCGGCCTGGCGGAAATCGCCGCTGCCGCGCATCCGGACTCCAGCCAGTTCGACCCGGAAAGCCCTTACTACGACCCCAAGTCCTCTCCCGACGCGCCGCGCTGGCTGGCGGTGGACGTGCGTTTCCTGCGCAAGACCCGGTTGCTGTCCCCGGCCGAGCTGCGCCGACACCCGCCGCTGGCGGAGATGACGGTGCTCAAGCGCGGCAACCGGCTGTCCATCACCCCGCTGAGCGAGGACGAATGGCGCTATATCACTGAACAGCTGCTGGCATGCTGAGCGTGCCGCTGATTTTGGCGCTGCTGGCCTGCGGCGCGGTGGCCGGCTTTCTGGCCGGCCTGCTCGGCGTCGGCGGCGGCCTGGTCATCGTGCCCGTGGTGTTGGGGGTCTTGTCCGCCGCGCATCTGGGCGGCGACCATGCTCAGCATCTGGCGGTGGGCACCTCGCTGGCGGTAATGGTGTTCACCAGCCTGTCCAGCGTGCGCGCTCATCACAAAAAGGGCGCGGTGGACTGGCGCATTGTGCGGGCGATGGCGCCGGCGATGGTGGTCGGCACCTTGCTGGGCAGCCTGATCGCCGGCGCGATTTCCGGGCTGGCGTTGAAATGGTTCTTCGTCGGCTACGCCTACCTGGTCGCCGTGCAGATGTTCTTCAATCTCAAGCCGCAAGCCAGCCGCGGAATGCCGGGCCAGGCCGGGCAGTGGGGCGCCGGCGGCGCGATAGGCATGATTTCCAGTTGGGTGGGCATAGGCGGCGGTTCCATGAGCGTGCCTTATATGAGTTGGTGCAATGTGCCGGTGCACACCGCCATCGCCACCAGCGCGGCCTTGGGCTGGCCCATCGCCGTGTCCGGCGCCGTCGGCTATCTCTACAGCGGCTGGAGCGTTGCCGGCTTGCCGGCAGGCGCCTTGGGTTTTATCTATCTGCCGGCGATGCTGGCGCTGATGCTGATGACGGTGCTGATGGCGCCGCTGGGCGCGCGCGCCGCGCACAAGCTGCCGGTGGCCCGTTTGAAGCAGGTGTTCGCCGCCTTGATGGCGACGATGGCCAGTGAGATGTTGTATAGCCTGCTGCGCGGCTAAGAACCTGTTCATAGTCTGCTGTGCTTTGGCGATACGGCGTTAAAAACCAGCTCAAAATGCTCAGTACCCCTCGGACATTCCGCTTTTTCGCTAATTTTCGCCTTGTCTCGCACTGGCTCACGAGACTTTCAACAGGTTCTGAGAAACCGAACTTTTGATGGAGAAGCCATGCTGTATCCGCCGATAGAACCGTTTGCCAGCGGCATGCTGCCGCTGGACGGCTTGCATTCCATGTATTGGGAGCAGTGCGGCCTGCCGCAGGGGTATCCGGTCCTCTATCTGCACGGCGGGCCCGGAGACGGCTGCGTGCCGGCCTGCCGCCAGTTGTTCGACCCCGGTTTTTACCGCGCGGTGCTGTTCGACCAGCGCGGCAGCGGCCGCTCCTCGCCGCGCGGCGAGCTGCGCGACAACAGCACCGCCCATCTGGTGGCGGACATCGAGCGGCTGCGCGAGCAACTGGGCATAGAGCGCTGGCTGGTGTTCGGCGGCTCCTGGGGCAGCACGCTGGCGCTGGCTTACGCCCAGGCGTATCCGGAGCGGGTCAGCGGCCTGATTCTGCGCGGCATTTTCCTGGGCGAGCGCCGCGAGATCGACTGGTTTCTGCACGGCATGGGTCAGTTCTTTCCCGAGGAGTGGCAACGCTTCGTCGCGCCCATCCCGGAGGCGGAGCGCGGCGATTTGCTGGCCGCCTATTACCGGCGGCTGACCGATCCGGACCCGGCGGTGCACCTGCCGGCCTGCCGCGCCTGGGGCCGCTACGAGGGCGCTTGCGTCGCGCTGCGCCCCAATGCCGACGCCGCCGAGCGCGCCGGCAGCGAATACGTGGCCTTGTCGCTGGCGCGGCTGGAGGCCCATTACTTCGTCAACCGCGTGTTTTTGCCGGAAGGCGCGCTGCTGGATGGGCTGGCGCGCATCCGCCACATTCCCGCCGCCATCGTGCAAGGCCGTTACGACGTGGTCTGCCCGCCCTCCACCGCGCTGAGGCTGGCCCAGGCCTGGCCGCAGGCCCACTACGAACTGGTGGAAGCCGCCGGCCACTCTGTGTGGGAGCCGGGCATACTCGAGGCGCTGCTGCGGCAACTGGAGCGTTTCCGCGACGCCCATCTGGCCGGCCGGGTCTAAGAACGTGTTTACGATCTCGCGAGCGAAGGCGAGGCAAGGCGAAAACGCTTGAAGAGGCGGAATATGCAGGTGGCGCATGAGCATCCTGAAAGCGTTTTCAACGCGGTATCGCCGAAGCGCGGCAGACTTTGAATCGCTATCTAAGCCCGCGCAACTATTTGGCGCGTAGGCCGGTCGAATCTGGTTTTCGACAAGGAAAGACTGGCAATTGAAAACCATCGTTCTCTGCGCCGCGGCCTTACTGGCCGGAATGCCCGCCGCCGCCTCCGCCTATAGCGACGAGACGCGCTTCCCCTTTGCCGGCCAGCCCGGCGAACTGCCGCTGGAAGTGGTGTTGCGCTTCGCCAAGAATCGGCTGGGCGAAGACGGCCAGTTCGAATACCGCAGCCTGAAAGTGATCCAGACCAGCCCGCCGGAAGCCTTCGACAAGGCCAGCATCGCGCTGCTGCGCGAAGGCCTGATGGACGACAGCGTCAAGGGCATGCGCCAGCGCTTCCAGCTCTCCCGCGAAGGCAATGTCTGGACCATACGCTCGGTGAAGGAGGATTTCTCCTGCTGGCGCGGCCGCAAAGGCTGGGGCGTCAAGCCCTGCCCTTGACGGCGACGGGTCAAGGAGCCGGCCAAGCATTTGTTTTTTTGGGGTCTTATCGCGGAAGCGAAGACGCCGTTATAATGGGGGCAACCTTTTTGCGGACGGGCTATCCGGAGCGGAGCGCATCACTGGCGCCTCCGGGCAGCCCGCCTTTTGTATTTCAGAGTCCAGATAAAGATCGCCATGCAAGAACAATACAGCCCGCGCGCGGTGGAAGCCGCCGCCCAGCAGAAATGGCAGAAGACTGCCGCTTTCAAAGCCGTGGAAGACGCGTCGCGTCCCAAATACTACGCGCTGTCGATGTTCCCCTATCCGTCCGGCAAGCTGCACATGGGCCATGTGCGCAACTACACCATCACCGACGTGCTGGCCCGCTTCAAGCGTCTGCAAGGCTTCAACGTGCTGCAGCCCATGGGTTGGGACGCCTTCGGCCTGCCGGCCGAGAACGCCGCGATGAAAAACGGCGGCGCGCCGGCGGCCTGGACCTACGCCAACATCGAATACATGAAGCAGCAGCTGGACAGCCTGGGCTTTGCGCTGGACTGGGAACGCGAGCTGGCCACCTGCAAGCCGGACTACTACCGCTGGGAACAGTGGCTGTTCACCCGTTTGTTTGAAAAAGGCGTGATCTATAAGAAAAACGGCGTGGTCAACTGGGACCCGGTGGATCAGACCGTGCTGGCCAACGAGCAAGTGGTGGACGGCCGCGGCTGGCGTTCCGGCGCGCTGGTGGAAAAGCGCGAAATCCCGATGTACTACTTCCGCATCACCGACTACGCCGAGCAGCTGCTGGCGGATCTGGACAAGCTGGACGGCTGGCCGGAACAGGTCAAGACCATGCAGCGCAACTGGATAGGCAAGAGCTTCGGCTCCGATGTGGCCTTCGCCTACGACGAAGCCAGCATCGGCCACGCCGGCCAACTCAAGGTCTACACCACCCGCCCCGACACCCTGATGGGCGCCACCTATGTGGCGGTGGCTGCTGAACACCCGCTGGCCAGCCAGGCCGCGGCCGGCAACGCCGAGCTGCAAGCCTTCATCGCCGAATGCAAGGCCGGCTCCGTGGCCGAGGCCGACGTGGCCAAGATGGAAAAGAAGGGCATGGACACCGGCCTGTTCGTCGTTCATCCGCTGACCGGCGCCAAACTGCCGGTATGGGTGGCCAACTACGTGCTGTGGGGTTACGGCGAAGGCGCGGTGATGGCGGTGCCGGCGCATGACGAGCGCGATTTCGAGTTCGCCAACAAATACCGCTTGCCGATCCAGCAGGTCTACGCGCCGGCCAGCGGCGAAGACAACTTCGACGCCGCCGCCTGGCAGGACTGGTACGCCGCCAAGGACGACAGCATCCGCACCGTGGGCAGCGGCAAATACGACGGCCTGAACTTCGCCGCCGCCTTCGACGCCATCGTCGGCGATCTGGAAGCCAAGGCCTCCGGCCAGAAGAAAACCCAATACCGCCTGCGCGACTGGGGCATTTCCCGCCAGCGCTACTGGGGCTGCCCTATCCCCATCATCCACTGCCAGAGCTGCGGCGACGTGCCGGTGCCGGAAAAAGACCTGCCGGTGACGCTGCCGGAGAACGTGATTCCGGACGGCGCCGGCTCCCCGCTGGCCAAGATGCCGGAATTCTACGAAACCAGCTGCCCGAAATGCGGCGGCGCGGCCAAGCGCGAAACCGACACCATGGACACCTTCGTCGAGTCCAGCTGGTACTACGCGCGCTACGCCTCGCCCAAGTGCGACACCGCGATGGTGGACAAGAAGGCGGCCGACTACTGGCTGCAAGTGGACCAATACGTGGGCGGCATCGAACACGCCATCCTGCACCTGCTGTACGCGCGCT
Organism: Chromobacterium sp. FG22; assembly: GCF_057809415.1. NCBI lineage: Bacteria > Pseudomonadati > Pseudomonadota > Betaproteobacteria > Neisseriales > Chromobacteriaceae > Chromobacterium > Chromobacterium sp. FG22. The sequence continues at coordinate 26,160 of NZ_JBMDJX010000007.1, forward strand.
TCTTCCACAAGCTGATGCGCGACGAGGGCCTGGTGTCCAGCGACGAGCCGTTCAAGAGCCTGCTGACCCAGGGCATGGTGGTGTGCGAAACCTTCTATCGCGAACTGCCCAACGGCGCCACCGACTGGATCGCGCCGCAGGACGTGGTGCTGGAGCGCGACGCCAAGGGCAAGATCGTGGCCGCCAAGCATCGCGTGGACGGCCTGCCGGTCGTGGTGGGCGGCATCGAGAAAATGTCCAAGTCCAAGAACAACGGCGTGGACCCGCAGGAATTCATTGAAAACTACGGCGCGGACACCGCCCGTCTGTTCATGATGTTCGCCGCGCCGCCGGAGCAGAGCCTGGAATGGTCGGACGCCGGCGTGGAAGGCGCGTTCCGCTTCCTCAAGCGCTTGTGGAAGGCGGCGAACGAGCATGTCGCAACCGGCCTGGCGCCGGCTTACCGCGGCGGCGAACTGAGCGCCGGCCTGAAAGACCTGCGCTTCAAGCTGCACGCCACCATCCAGAAAGTGGCCGACGACTACGGCCGCCGCCAGCAATTCAACACCGCCATCGCCGCGGTGATGGAACTGCTGAACACCTACGACAAGACCGACACCTCCGGCGACGCCGGCCGCGCCGTGGCGCAGGAAACGCTGGAAGCCGTGACCCTGTTGCTGTCCCCCATCGTGCCGCATATCTGCGACGCGTTGTGGAACGCCTTGCGTCCGGGCAGCGAATTGCTGCAACAAGCTTGGCCGAAAGTGGACGAGAGCGCGCTGATCAAGAGCGAGATCGAACTGATGGTGCAAGTGGGCGGCAAGCTGCGCGGCAGCGTCACCGTGGCCGCCGACGCGGCCAAGGACGCGATCGAGGCGGCGGCGCTGGCGCATGAAAACGTGCAGAAGTTCATGGAAGGCAAACCGGCCAAGAAAATCATCGTGGTGCCGGGCCGCCTGGTCAACATCGTGGTGTAAACCGGCGTGGCTTAGGCTCCGGGACGCGGATCGCGCCCCGGGCCGGGCCAGGCAAGCATTGTTTCCCGATAAGGAATCGCGAATGAGACTTTCCCTGCAATGGCTGTGGCTGGCGCTGCTGGCCCTTACGCTGAGCGCCTGCGGCTTCCACCTGCGCGGCCTGGGCGGCCCGATGAAGCCGCTGCCGTTCGCCTCGATGTATTTTGACGGCGGCAACACCGCGGTGGCCGGCGACGTGCGCACCGTGCTGGCGCGCGACCCGCGTCTGCAAGTGCTGGGCAATCCCAAGCAGGCCGAGGCGGTGGTGACCATCCTCAGCGAAAATCAGTCCAAGGACATCCTGACCCTGAACGTGGGCGGCAAGATCAACGAGTACCAGCTGACTTACACCGCCGTGGTGCGCACCGTGCTCTTCGGCGTGCCGGTGGAGCCGGACATGACGGTGGTCGTGCGCCGCAGCATGAACTACTCCGACAGCGCCATCCTCGGCAAGGAGCAGGAAGAAGCGCTGATCTGGGCCGATGCCCGCCGCGACGCGGCCGAGCAGATCGTGCGCCGGCTGGCCTATCTGAAAAAGCCGGCCGCCGCGCCGCTGACCGGCCCGCAAAGCCTGAAGCCCGCCGATGCCCAGCCTAAGCCCTGACGCGCTGATCGCGGCGCTGGGCAAGGGCCTGGCGCCGCTTTACCTGATCCACGGCGAGGAAGCGCTGCTGGCGCTGGAAGCCGCCGACGCGCTGCGCCAGGCGGCGCGCGAGCAAGGCTATCAGGAGCGAGAAGTGCTGACGGTGGAGGCCGGTTTCGATTGGTCGCAATTGCGCGACGCGATGAGCAGCGTCTCGCTGTTCGCCGAGCGCAAGCTGCTGGAAATCCGCATTCCCAACGGCAAACCCGGCACCGAAGGCGCGGAAGCGCTGCAACAGCTGGCGGCGCAGCCGCCGCAGGACACGGTGACCTTGATCACCCTGCCCAAGCTGGAGCGCGCGCAGCAGCAGTCCAAATGGTTCCAGGCGCTGGAAAAGCTGGCGGTGACGGCGGAGGCCCGCCTGGTGGGGCGCGCCGAGCTGCCCGGCTGGATCACGCGCCGGCTCAAGGCCCAGGGCCAGGTGCTGGGCGGCGAGGCGCTGGCTTTCTTCGTTGATCGCGTGGAGGGCAATCTGCTGGCCGCGCGCCAGGAAGTGGACAAGCTGGCCTTGCTGTATCCGGCCGGCGAACTGACGCTGGAGCAATTGCGCGCCGCGGTGGCCAATGTGGCCCGCTTCGACGTGTTCCATCTGTCCGAATCCTGGCTGGCCGGCGACGTGCCGCGGGTGCTGCGCATGCTGGACGGCCTGATGGCCGAAGGCGAGGCGCCGGTGCTGGTGTTGTGGTCGCTGACCGAAGACGTGCGCATGTTGCTGCGTCTGCGCCAGGGCCTGAAGGATGGGCGCAACGCGCGCGACATGGCGCGCGAACTGCGTTTGTGGGGCGACAAGCAGCGTCTGGCCGAACCGGCCTTGCGCCGCATCGGCCCGCGCAAGCTGATGACCGCGCTGGACGAATGCGCGCGCATAGACCGTCAGATCAAGGGCGTGGAAGTCGGCGACCCCTGGCAGACCATGCGCGGGCTGGCGGGCCTGCTGGCCGCTTGATCCGGCGGGACATTCACCAAGATTCGCGCCCCGTGCGCGGCAAACAGGAGAGCACCATGGCTTTATTCGATACCTTGAGCGGTTTGCTGTCCGGCGGCGCGGAAGGCGGCGCCGGCGAAGCCCTGCAAAGCTTGTTGCAACAACAAGGCGGCTTGTCCGGACTGCTGGAACAGTTCCAGCAAGGCGGTCTGGGCGAGCTGGTGTCGTCGTGGGTGGGGCAGGGCGGGAATCTGCCGGTGTCCGCCGAGCAGATCCAGCAAGTACTGGGCGGCGATCAACTCGCCGGCATCGCGGAAAAAGTGGGCCTGGACCAGGGGCAAGTGTCGCAATTGGTGGCCGAACATCTGCCCGGTCTGGTGGACAAGCTGACCCCCAACGGCCAGCTGCCACAGGGCGATGATTTGCTGTCCCAGGGCGCGGATCTGCTCAAAGGCTTATTCCGCTGATCCCTCCCATCCATGCAACAACGCCGGCCGCGAGAGACTCGCCGCCGGCGTTTTTCATGCCTTTGGCCGGCCCGCTTGCAAGCGGGATCAGGCCGGCGCAAGGAATCCGTTCCGAGAACGTGTTTACGATCTCGCGCGCTAAGGCGAGACAAGGCGAAAACAGCTGAGGAAGCGGAATGTACATAAGGCACATGAGCGCTTCCAAGGTGCACTCACCGAGCCACGTTCCACGACGCGCAGCAGATCGTAAATAGATTCTTAATGATGATGACCGGCCGCGCCGGCGGTCACCGTCAGCTCCGCCGCCGGGCTTTTCAAGTCATGGGCGTCCTGGCCGGGGGCCGGAATGTCCGCCCAATTGGTTTCGCCCTGTTCGCACAGCTGTTTCACCTTGAAGTAGAGCTTGCCCGGCTGGGCGGCGATCTTGGCCTGGAATACGAACTCATCGTAGAAATTGGACGGCAGCTTGCCGCCCTTCCAGGTGATGCGGCTCACATCCTCGCTCACCTTGCGGCCGTAATTGTCGAAAGGCTTGACCGCGCTCTTGCTCACCTCCACTTCCCAGCCGGCTTTCGGCATCGGCTGCGCCAGACGCACGCCCTCCGGCATTTCCACGCTGATGGCGGTGGTGGGGCTGCCGTTGCAGCCATGGCCGATTTTCAGCACGCCCTTGTAATAGCCGCCGCTGGCGGCGGTGGGCGTTTCCAGGGTGACGTGGGCGAGGGCGGAGCCGGAAGCGGCCAGCAAGGCCAGCAGGGCGATCTTTTTCATCGTAGCTCTTTGCGGATCAGGGTTAGCGCGCGTGTCGGCCATTGGCGGCGACAAATGCGAATGAGGATTAGCCGCATCAGTTTAGCGCCTGCTCATCCCCCTAGCATGCGACAAAGTGTCGCAGAGTCGGCATGAGAATAATGCAAATTGCGATGGCTTTGTCATGGCCGCTATACTGGTCGCCCGCCCAATGGTTCAGGAGTCGTCATGATGGTCCGTGCCTTATCCACCGCAGCGTTGATGATGTTGTCCACTCATGACTGCGCCGCCGGCGGCTACAGCGGCCTTGGCGCCGCCAGCGTCAGCGCGGAGGAGGTGGCGCGCTACCGCGCCGCGCCCTTGCCGGCGGAGCTGAGCCGCAAAGTGCAGAATATGCTGGACCTGCGCGCGCCCGGCGCCGGCGTGTTGTCCCCGGACGGCAAGGCCTTGTATTTCAGCTGGCGCGTCACCGGCGTGCCGCAGGTCTGGAGGCTGGACGGTCCGCAACGCTTTCCGGTGCAGCTTACCGGCGGCGAAGACGCCACCCTGATCCAGGACGTCAGTCCGGACGCGCGCTGGCTGGTGCTCAGCCGCGACCGCAAGGGCGAGGAAAATCCCGGCCTCTATCTGCAAGCCGCCGCCGGCGGCGCGCTGCGCGAAGTCCAGCACAAGCCCGGCGTGCAGACCCAGTTCCAGTTTCTCAGCAAGGACGGCCAATGGCTGTACTACCGCAGCAACGACGAGCGGGCCGACAGCTACACCCTGTATCGCTATCGGCTGGCCGACGGCCGCCGCGAGCGGCTGTTCGGCGAGCGCGGGGCCTGGAGCATCGCCGACCACCGCGACGACGGCCGTCTATTGCTGCAAAAGACGCTGAGCAACGCCAGCGCGGAATTCTATTTATGGACGCCGGACGGCAAAGCCTTGCAGCCGCTGCTGGGCCAGGGCGAGGCCGTCGACTATCGGATGGACTTCGGCCTGCGCGACGGCGAATACCTGGTGCGCAGCAATAAGTTCGGCGAATACCACCGTCTTTATCTGTGGAGCGCCGGCGTTTTCCAGGCGCTGACGCCGGAAGCGCGCGGCGACGTGGAGAACCTCAACATCGACCATGAGCGGGGCCGTGTCTACTACACGCTGAGCCAGGATGGTTACGGCAAGGCCTTGGCGCTGGACGGCCGCCGCGGCTATCGCGCGCTGAAGCTGCCGGCCTTCCCCGGCGCGGCCCAGGTCAACGTCGTCAACCTCAGCCGCGACGGCCGCTACGTCAACTTCAGCGTGGAAACCGACACCGCGCCGGCCAGCAGCCACGTTTGGGACAGCAAGCGCGGCAAACTCAGCCAATGGCTGTTGCCGTCCGCGCCGGAACTGGATACCCAGGGCTTCGCCAAGGTCAGCCTGGAAAGCTACCCGGCGCGCGACGGCACGCCGATTCCGATGTTCGTGCGCCGGCCGACGCGCTGCGCGGCCACGCCCTGCCCGGTGGTGGTCCACTTTCACGGCGGGCCGGAGAGCCAGAGCCGGGCCGGCTTCTTGCCGCAGGCCCAGTTATTCGTCGACGCCGGCTTCATTTATGTGCAGCCCAATGTGCGCGGCTCCGTCGGCTACGGCAAGAGCTGGCTGGACAGCGACAACGGTCCGCGCCGGCTGCAAGTGCTGTCCGATATCGAAGACGCCGCGCGCTACATCCGCAGCCAGTGGGGCGCGGACGGCGTGGCGCCCAAGATCGGCGTGATGGGCGGCAGCTACGGCGGCTATTCCACGCTGGCGGCGATGACCATCTTCGCCGGCGCCTACGACGCCGGCGTGTCCAATGTCGGCATCGCCAATCTGGTCAGCTTCCTGCAAAACACCGCGCCCTACCGCCGCGCGCTGCGCGCCGCCGAATACGGCGACCTGGAGCGCGACCGCGCCGCGCTGGAGCAATTGTCGCCCATCAATCACATCGACAAGCTGCGCGACCCGCTGCTGATCATCCAGGGCGTCAGCGACCCGCGGGTGCCGGTGGGCGAGGCGCTGCAAATGTACCGCGCGATGGCCGGCAAGGGCGTGGACGGCGGCCTGATCCTGTTCCCGGACGAAGGCCACGGCGCGGCCAAACGGGAAAACCAGGTGCTGCAACTGGGCCATAGCCTGTGGTTTTTCCAGCGCCACCTCTTGGGGCAGAATGAGGGCGGCGGCGCCAAAGCCGGGCGCGCCGAATTGGGAGAGCAACATGAGTCCACAGGCGCTTGAAGACTACCTCCATCAACACATCCCGCTGTCCGCCGCGATGGCGGTCCGCGTGGCCGAGGCCAGCGGCGAGCGCGTGATCCTGAGCGCGCCGCTGGCGCCCAATATCAACCACCGCGCCACTGTGTTCGGCGGCAGCGCCTCGGCGGTGGCCATCCTCGCCGCCTGGTGCCTGGTGTTCATACGCTTGCGCGAGCGCGGCCTGGCCGGCCGCGTCATCATTCACGGCAACGACATGCGCTACGACAAGCCCATCGTCGCCGACTTCCTCGCCCGCGCCGCCGCGCCGGACGCCGCCGACTGGGACAAGCTGGAGCGGGCTTTGCGGCGCGGACGCATGGGGCGCTTGCGGCTTGCCGTGGCGCTGGAGTGCGGCGGCGAAGCGGTGGGCGGCCTGAACGGCGAGTTCGTGGTGCTGCCCGGCGAAGGAGATTCCCAGCACTGAAGCCCCCCGGCGCAGCGCTATCGCTTATCAAACTTTAAATCCAATCTGAATAGCTTATTTTTTGTGCTAAAAAGAAATATCTTGTGCCGGGTTGGGTTGAGCGATAGCCAAAATAACCGCGCCCCGGCGTTTCGGCCGCAGCCGCGCCGCAACGCCAGCGGACGCAGGCTGGGGGAGGCCGATGGCTTCAAAAGCGCAAAAAGAGCTGGAACTGGTGCTGCGTTTATTGCAGCGCAAGGGTTTGCACGCAGTGGACCGGCAGTCCTGGCCGCCGCCGCTGCCGGATGTGGGCGCCACCCTCAGCGACGGCCGGCGGATCGCTTTCGAAGTGACGGAAGTGCATGCGGACGAGCACTTGTTCGGCGGCGGCAAGGGCTGTCTGCGCGCCCGCGAAGTGCGCCAGGCGCAGCAGGGCGAGGACGCGGCGATCAGCGTGCCCAACGCGCCCATCGCCGCGATCAAATACCGTATCCAAGCCAAGTGCGTGAAGCGCTACGCGGCCAAGCCCGGCTATGAATTGAGCCTGCTGCTGGCGGCCAATATCCCGCAGTTCGGCGGCGTGGCCGCCACCACCCTGTTTCCCGCCTTCATCCAGGAAGCGGCGCTGACCGCCGCCACCCATCATCTGTTGGAGTCGTCCGCCTTCGAGCGCGTCTACCTGCATCTGATCCAGCCCGGCGTCTTGTACGAGTGGAGCAAGCAAGACGCCTGGGTGGAAATGGCCAAAACAACGGAGGAGGCCGTCCGTCCGCCTTTTTGGGCGGAACCCATGCTCGGCGGCGTCTGTTGGCAAGGCGGCGCGTCCTGAAGGTTAGGACGCGCGTTTTCATTCCGGCTCGTGTTTGCGGTAGCCGTCGTTCCACACACTCCTTAAGCGTGACGCGCAAGGAAAGGCGGCGGGGCTTGGTGGGTATCGCCTATCGGCTCCTCCCACCCTACAAATACCCCCGACCAAACCTCCTGCCGTAGGGTGGGTGGAGCGCAGCGATACCCACCACCAGACGCTTAGCGGTTTCGCAGGCGGATGCGGCGGAAGCGCGCTTCCAGGCTGAAGCGCTGCCCCAGCGCCAGGTAGATCTGGTGTTGGCTATCGACATGGCGGTAGACCCGGACCCGGTCGGCGCCCAGCAGCATCATGATTTCCAGATAGTTGAAGAAACCCATCCACTGACCGCGTCCAGCGCGGTCGTCAAAATCAATGTCGCGCGCCACGCGGCTGAGCAGACCTTTGCCGACGTATTCCCGATTGTCCTTCAGCCATTGCAACAGGTGAGCCGCGCATTCGCGGCCATAGGCGTGGTCGGCGAGGAGATCCTTGCTGGGCGTGGGCATTTGCCAGTAATGCGGGTAGGTGCGGCCGGGGCAGAAGCGGACGAAGGGGAGCAGCGCTTCCTGTTGTCCCAGGGCGTTCAATTTGTAGCGACGGCGCGGGGGAAAGTTTTGAGGCTGTTGCATGGTGTTTCTCCTGCTGTGACACAAGATAAACCACCTGCCGGGGAAGGCTGAGGTATTGGGCAGGCGCGTGGCAGGATTGGCGTACCGGACTGTCTCCAAACCGGCGAGTGCCATGGCACTCCCCCACCATGCGCCTGCCAAATGGCGCGGCCATGGTAAAGCAGCCTGCGCAGTTGCTGCGTAGGCCACAAAGATGGAGATGTACCGGGACGCCAATCCCGGGTGCCGCGTGTAGGCGGCAACGGGGGGATTGTTGCCGAGCGGCGGGCGGGGGTCAAGGCGAGGCGGCTTCTTCTTGATCGTTTCAAGATATCCACAGATGGGGCGGAATGGGAAAGTTATCCCCAGTCAACCCATATGGCTAAGCCGCTCGCCACTTTCAAACGGGTCGGCGTTGCGTTAGCGGCCGGGCGCCGGCCCCCATTTCGCCAGAGTCTCGCGCTCCTCCTGGGTCATCTGGGTCAAGTTGGCCAGCGGCATGTATTTGGACGCCACCGCCTGCTTGATCCGGTGCGCGTTGATGAGAATCTCCTGCGCATCGTCAAACTTCAGGCCGGCCGGCGGCGCCACGAAACCGGCCTGACTGGGCGTGGCCGAGTGACAGGAGAGGCAGCGGTTTTGAATGATGGCGTGAATCTGTCGCAGACGGGCGTCGGCCGCCGTTTGCGCCGCCGCCGGTTCAGGGGCGTCCGCCGCGGCTTGCGGCGCCGCGGGCGCGGTATTGGGCGGGGGCGGCGCGGCCAATACCGCCACGCCGACCAGCAGCAGGCCGCCCAGCGCAGGCAGCAGCGGCCGCTGGCGGCCGGAGTGGCGCAGCACGAAGTATTGGCGGATCAGCGCGCCGGACAGGATGAACAGCACCATGATCAGCCAGGCGTGGCGGCTGCCGAAGGTGAAGGCGTAGTGGTTGCTGATCATCAGGAACACCACCGGCAGCGTGAAATAGGTGTTGTGCACCGAGCGCTGCTTGCCGCGCAGCCCATCCAGCGGATTGGGTTTGTCGCCGGCCTGGATGGCGCGCACCATGCGGCGCTGACCGGGGATGATCCAGAACAGGACATTGGCCGACATGCAGGTGGCCATGACCGCGCCGGTGATCAGGAAGGCGGCGCGGCCCTGGAAGATGTGGCTGCTGGCGTAGGCCGCCAGCGCCATCAGCAGCGCCACGGCCAGGCTGAGCGCGCCGTCGCGGTTCATGTCCGGGCTGATGCGGCGGCAGAGCTGATCGTAGGCCAGCCAGCCGCCCAAGAGGAAGGCGACGGCGATTAAGGCGGCCGCGCCGCCGGACAAGGCCGCCGCCCAGGCCCAGGGGCTGGCGGGGTTGACCAGGTAGAAGGCGGGATTGAGCAGGTAGAGCAGGGAGAACAGGCCAAAGCCGGACAGCCAGGTGGCGTAGGATTTCCAGAATGACCAGTGCAGTTTGTCGTCCAGCGGGAAGGGCGGTTGGCCCAGGTATTTCTGGTTATGGTAAAAGCCGCCGCCGTGTACGGCGAACATCTCGCCGTGCAGGCCGCGCCGGGCATCGGCGGCGGCGGGCGGCGACAGGCTGTTGTCCAGCATGACAAAGTAAATCGATTCGCCTATCCAGGCGATGGCGGCGATCACGTGCAACCAGCGCAGCAGCAGGTTGCCCAGCTCCAGCAGGTAGTTTTCCATGGCGAGGTTTCCGGGTGGGGGACGGGAACAGCGTCAACTGCCGCGGTAGGTGGAATAGCTCCACGGCGTCAGGACCAGCGGCACATGGAAGTTTTCGTCCGCCTTGGCGACGCCGAAGCGCAGCAGCACCTGATCTAGAAAGCGCGGTTCTGGCAGCTTCACGCCTTGGGCGGCGAAGTAATCGCCGGCATGGAACAGCAGTTCGTACACGCCGGCGCGCAGTTGCTCGCCTTCCAGCAGCGGACGTTCGCAGCGGCCGTCGCTGTTGGTCGTCGCCTCGGCCAGCAACAGCCGTTGTTCTCCGTCCAGCCGGTACAACTGGCAGCGCACGCCCGCCGCCGGCTTGCCGTGCATGGTGTCCAGCACATGGGTGGTCAATTTGCCCACGGTTGTTTCTCCTTTGTTGTGCGGCCCGATCTGGCGGACCTGTTGTCGATCTTGTTGTTCGCGATGGCGATTTAAAATTGTCGACAATTTGTGTTGACGATAGTGTTTGCCAACGACAATAATTGTCAACAAAATTCTGAAGGCATAGAGCGGGATATGGAAATACCGGGAGAGGACATGTTGCATTCCGCTAACGGAACGCAGGCCGCGGCGCCCAGAGCGTCCACCTTGGTGGGCGACGGCGCGCCGAGCAATGACGCCGATCGCTTGTACTGGGAAATCTTCGACGCGGTGATAGACCAGCGCTTATTGCCGGGGGTCAAGCTGACCGAGGCGGTGCTGTGCGACGCCTTTCAATGCTCGCGAAGCAGCGCCCGCAGCGCGCTGGCTCAGCTGGCGCATGACAAGATCGTCGACATCCTGCCCAACCGCGGCGCTTTCGTCGCCAAGCCGGACGAGAAGGAAACCCGCGATGTGTTCGAGGCGCGGCGCATGGTGGAGGCGGCGATTCTGGACAAGCTGCTGGCCTTGCCCGATCTGGCCGAGCGCCTGCCGCCGATGCGGCGCATGGTGGCCGACGAGCGCGCGGCTTTCGAGCGCGGCGACCGGGTCAGCTGGATCCGTCTGTCCAACGCCTTCCATGTGCAGCTAGCGCGGCTGGCCGACAACGAGGTATTGACCGAGTTGATGCACGGCCTGTGTTCGCGCACTTCGCTGATCATCGCTTTGTACGATGTGCCCGGCCGCAGCGCTTGTTCCTTCGACGAGCATGAGGCGATTCTGGCGCGGCTGGAGGCCGGGGACCGCGCCGGCGCGGCGGCGGCGATGCACCATCATCTAGAGGATTGCGAGCGGCGGATGAAGGTGGAAACCCACACCCATTTGGACCCGTGGACGGTGTTCAATCTTAAGCGCTGACAGCGGGAAGGATGGCCATGCAGGCGGATTATCCACGCGATTTGATCGGCTACGGCCGCGATCTGCCGGAGGCCAATTGGCCGGGCGCGGCGCGCATCGCCGTGCAGTTCGTGCTCAATTACGAGGAAGGCGGCGAGAGTTGCGTGTTGCACGGCGACGCCGGCTCCGAGCAGTTCTTGTCGGAAATCATCGGCGCGGAGGCCTACCCGGCGCGGCATCTGTCGATGGAGTCGATTTACGAGTACGGTTCGCGCGCCGGGGTGTGGCGCATTCTGCGCGAGTTTGAGCGGCGCGGCCTGCCCTTGACGGTGTTCGGCGTCGGCATGGCTTTGGAGCGGCATCCGGAACTGGCCGGCGCGCTGGCGGAGCTGGGCCACGAGATCGCCGGCCACGGCTATCGCTGGTTGCATTATCAGCAGGTGGACGAAGCGGTGGAGCGCGAGCACATGCGGCGCTGCGTGGAGGCGATCCGTCGTTTGACCGGCCAGCGTCCGTCCGGCTGGTACACCGGCCGCGACAGCCCCAATACGCGCCGGCTGGTGGCGGACGACGGCGGCTTTCTCTACGACTCCGATTACTACGGCGACGATTTGCCGTTCTGGACCCTGGTGCGACGCAGCGACGGCGGCGAGCAGCCGCATCTGATCGTGCCTTACGCGCTGGACACCAACGATATGCGCTTCGCTACCGCGCAGGGCTTCAATACCGGCGAGCATTTTTTCAGCTATCTGAAAGACGCGTTCGACGTGCTTTACGCCGAAGGGGCGGACAAGCCGCGCATGTTGTCGGTGGGTCTGCATTGCCGCTTGATCGGCCGGCCCGGCCGCTTTGCCGGCCTGTGTCGTTTTCTCGATTATCTGGAGCGTCATCCGCGGGTATGGATCTGCCGGCGGCTGGACATCGCCCGGCATTGGCGGGAGACGCATCCTTTCACCGGAGAGCGGCCATGTCCTTGACGCTGGAACGCATCAACGCCCTGCCGACGGAGCAGTTCGTCACCGCGCTGGGCTGTGTTTTCGAACACTCGCCGTGGGTGGCGGCGCAGGCTGCCGGCCTGAGGCCGTTCGCCAGCGTGGCGGATCTGCACGGCTGCATGCGGCGGCAGGTGGAGGAGGCGGGCGTGGAGGCGCAATTGAAACTGATCCGCGCCCACCCGGAGCTAGCCGGCAAGGCCGCGCTACGCGGGGAGTTGACCGCCGAATCCGCCGCCGAGCAAGGCGGCGCCGGCCTGGATCAGTGTTCGCCGCAGGAACTGGAGTTGTTGCGGCGGCTGAACGCTGACTACCGGGCCCGTTTCGGTTTTCCCTTTATCCTGGCGGTGCGCGGCTATGGGCGCGCCGGCGTCATCGCCGAGTTCCAGCGGCGGCTGGCTGCCGAGCCGGAGGCGGAACGGCTGGCCTGTTTGCAGCAAATCTATCGGATCGCCGGCCTGCGCTTGGCCGAACTGATTTCTTCCTGATCCCGCGACTAGACCGGAGCCGCCATGTCCAGCCAGATTCTCGTCATGTACTTGTTGTCCATCCTGGTGGTGATCGCCGTGCCCGGCCCCCTGTCGCTGTTCATGGTCGCCACCAGCGCCGAGCATGGCCTGTTGCGCGCCTGGCCGGCGTTTGCCGGCGGCGTGCTGGCGTCTTTGTCGCTGCTGCTTTTGTCCGCCTTGGGCGTGGGCGCGCTGATTCTGGCCTCTCCCGGTCTGTTCTCCGTCCTGCAGACGCTGGGGGCCGGCTATCTGCTGTGGCTGGGTTTCAAGACCTGGCGCGGCGCCGGCCGGACCGCGGCGGCTCAGGGCAGCCGAAAGGCGGCGCCGGCGCAATGGTTTTCCCATGCTTTTCTGCTGGGCATCAGCAATCCCAAGGACATCGCTTTTTTCGTGGCGCTGCTGCCGCAGTTCATCAACGCCCAAGCGCCGCTGGCGCCGCAACTGGGCTGGATGGCGGCCGGCTGGGTGGCGATCGATTTATCGTGCAAGACCGCGTACGGCCTGTTGGCGGAGCTGTTCTTCCAGCGTCTGGCGGTACTGCGGCTCGTCTTCCTGAAGGTTTCGGCCTTGTTTTTTCTCGCCTTGGGGCTGGCGCTGATTTGGAGCCGGCTGGCGGCATGAACGGCGTACGGCGCGCGCGCCGACGTCATTGATAAGGAGAAAGTCTGATGGCGCTTGTCAATCACCCGGCGGGAACGGCGCTGCACGCCCCGGCGGTCGAGGTGCCGGAGTTCGCCCGGCGTTACGCCAATCTGGCCGCGGCGGATTTCGGCGCGAGGGTCCTGGCCTGTTCCGATCAGTGGTTCGCCGCGGCGGAACGGATGCTGCAAGCGTCCGAGCCGGTGTTCATCGTCGGCGAGTTCGACGATCACGGCAAATGGATGGACGGCTGGGAAACCCGCCGCCGCCGCAACGGCGGCTACGACCACGCGGTGATCAAGCTGGGCCTGCCCGGGGTGATCAAGGGGCTGGATATCGATACCAGCCACTTCAGCGGCAACTACCCGCCGGCGGCCTCGGTGGACGCCTGCCGTTCGGCCGGCGATCCGGATGAAGACAGCGAGTGGGTGGAAATCCTGCCGGCGACCTCCTTGGGCGCCAGCGCTCATCATTTCATCGCCATCGACGATGCGCGCGATTGGACCCATCTGCGTTTGAATATTTACCCGGACGGCGGCGTGGCGCGTTTCCGCGTCTACGGCCAGCCCGCCTGCGACTGGGCGCGGCAGGACCCGGCCGCGCTGCATGAGGTGTCGGCGCTGGAAAAGGGCGGCCGCATCGTCGCCTATAACGACGCCCATTTCGGCGTGCCCTTCCGGCTGATCATGCCGGGGCGCGGTGTGAATATGGGCGACGGCTGGGAAACCCGCCGCCGCCGAGAGCCGGGCAACGACTGGTGCATCGTCGAGCTGGGACATGCGGCGCTGGTGGACAGCATCGAAGTCGACACCGCGCATTTCAAGGGCAATTACCCGGATCGGGTCTCGGTGCAGGCGGCTTACGTCCGTCATGGCACCGATCAATCCATTGTGACCCAAGCCATGTTTTGGGAACACTTGTTGCCGGAGCAGAAAACCGAGATGGACCGGCAGCATTTTTACGACAAGACCATGCTGCGCGATCTGGGCGCGGTCACCCATGTGCGGCTGAACATCTTCCCGGACGGCGGGGTCAGCCGGCTGCGGATTTGGGGACGGCTGGCGGATTGAGCCGCTCGCCCTTGCCGACGGCGTTCTGTTGAGGAGCGAGGCATGAGGATTCTAAGCTTGGAACCGTTGACCAAACAGGCGTTCGCCCCGTTTGGCGATGTGATCGAAATCGACGGCAGCGATTGGTTTCCCATCAATCATGGCAGCACTCGCCGCTATCACCGGCTGGGCCTGGTGGAGGCCGGCGGCGGCCAGCCCGGCATCAGCATGGCGCGCGGCGACGCGCATGGCCTGCCGTTGGAGATCCGCATGCTGGAACGGCATCCGCTGGGCAGCCAGGCCTTCATTCCCTGCAGCGGCGCCGCCTGCGTGGTGGTGGTGGCGCCGGCAGGCATGGGCGACCGTCCGGACGAAGACCGGATCCGCGCCTTCCTGGCGCGCGGGGATCAGGGGGTCAACTACCACCGCGGCACCTGGCACCACCCGCTGACTTGTCTGGAGCAGGTGGGCGATTTCATTCTGCTGGACCGCATCGGCGCCGGCGACAACTGCGACGAGGCCGTCTTGTCGCGCCCCTGCCTGATCAAACCGGGCGGCGCGGGCTGAGCCTGCGCCGCCTTCCCTTATTTGCTGTCAAGGAGTCGATTGTGTAATACCCGCAAGTCGCCAGGACCGCGTGTTTGAAAAAGCGGCCCGGCATCTACCAAGGAGACGAGCATGGATGGCAAGCAGACGGTGCACCCGGTGGATCAGCCCCTGCCGGCAGGCAAGCTGTTCACCCTGGGCCTGCAGCATGTGTTGGTGATGTACGCCGGCGCGGTGGCGGTGCCGCTGATCATCGGCGGTTCCCTGGGCTTGCCCAAGGAGCAGATCGCGTTCTTGATCAGCGCCGATTTATTCTGTTGCGGGCTGGTGACGCTATTGCAGTGCGTGGGCTTCCGCAGTCTGGGCATCCGGCTGCCGGTCATCATGGCGGTGACTTTCGCCGCCGTGGGCCCGATGGTGGCCATTGGCGGCAACCCGGCGCTGGGCCTGCCCGGCATCTTCGGCGCCACTATCGGCGCCGGGGTGCTCAGCCTGTTGCTGGTGCCGCTGATGGGGCGCTTGATCGGCCTGTTTCCGCCGCTGGTCACCGGGGTGGTGATCACGTCCATCGGCCTGTCCATCATCCGCGTCGGCATAGACTGGGCCGCCGGCGGCAGGGGCAACCCGGATTACGGCCATCCGCTTTATCTGGGGGTGTCGGTGGCGGTGCTGGTGTTCATCCTCTTGATCACCCGCTATCTGAAAGGCTTTTTCTGCAATATCGCGGTGTTGCTGGGTTTGCTGTTCGGCTTTGTCCTGGCCTTGCTGCTGGGCAAGGTCAATTTGGGCGGCCTGGGCGAGGCGGCCTGGTTCGCGCCCATTGCGCCCTTCCGTTTCGGCATGCCGCGTTTTGAGCTGTGGTCCATCCTGACGCTGACCGTGGTGATGCTGATCATCTTCGTGGAGTCCATGGGCATGTTTCTGGCGCTGGGGGAGATCGTGGAGCGTCCGGTGGACAGGGCGGCCTTGGTGCGCGGTCTGCGGGTGGACGCGCTGGGCACGGTGATCGGCGGTCTGTTCAATTCCTTCCCGCATACCTCGTTTTCCCAGAACGTCGGCCTGGTGGGCGTCACCGGGGTCAGCAGCCGCTGGGTGTGCGTGATGGCCGGCGGCATCCTGGTGGTGTTTGGCCTGGTGCCCAAGATGTCGCTGATCGTGGCCTCGATTCCGCCCTTTGTGCTGGGCGGGGCCGGCCTGGTGATGTTCGGCATGGTGCTGGCCACCGGCATCAAGATTCTGGGCAAGGTGGACTATCAGACGCAGCGGCATAATCTGCTGGTGGTGGCCATCAGCCTGGGCCTGGGCATGATTCCCACGGTGTCGCCCGGTTTTTTCCGGCAGCTGCCGGAGGTGCTGGCGCCGCTGCTGCACAGCGGCATCCTGTTGGCCACGGTCAGCGCGGTGGCGCTGAATGTCTGGTTCAACGGCCTGGCGCGGCCGCGGGAGACGGCGTCGTCAGGCGTCGCGCTTGGGGAGGCCGCGCATTAGCGGGGGCGGGGTTGCGGCGGCCTGGGATCAGGCCGTCTCGGCGCCCGCCGCCGCGATCTCGCGCTTGTCGCCGTACATTTTGCGGTCCGCCACCGTCAGCAGCTCGTCGATCAACAAGCCGTCCTCCGGGTAATAGGCGATGCCGATGCTGACGCCCACCGTGATCAGGTTATCGTTGACCTCGTAGGGCTGATGAATCACCTGTTTCAGGCGATTGACGATTTTGTCCGCCTCGCGGTTGGATTCTATGTCTTCCATCAGCACCACGAACTCATCGCCGCCCAGCCGCGCCACCGTGTCTTCGCCGCGCAATTCTTCCTTGATGCGGGCGGCGATCAGTTGCAGGATGCGGTCGCCGGTGATGTGGCCGTAGGTGTCGTTCACCGGTTTGAAGCGATCCAGATCCAGGAACAGCAAGGCCAGCCGCTTGCCGCTGCGGTCCACCCGCGAGATGGCGTGTTGCAGCCGGTCGTAGAACAGATTGCGGTTGGCCAGGCCGGTCAGACGGTCGTGATTGGCCAGGTAGAACAGTTGGTTTTCGCGCTGGCGACGTCCGTGCGCCAGTTGCAGATAGTGGTGCGACACTAGCAGCAGGCCGGCCAGCAAGGCCAGCGACAGGAATAGCAGCATGCCCCATTCAAACGCGCCTATCTGCCGCCAGCCCAGTTGCTGGCTGATGGTGAGCAAGAGCGGCTGGCTGGCGCCGCCCAACGGATGGCGGGCTTCCAGCCGGGGGAAGAGCAGGGTTTCCAGGGCGCTGGCACGTGCCGCGTCGCGCAGCAGGGTGGGCGGGCCGGGCGGCGGGTCGTTGCGGTGGAACAGGCGCACTTCCACGCCCTCGCGCAGCGCCAGCGGGCTGGGCAGCAGGCTGTCGGCGCGTATCGCCATGGCGGCGAAGTGGGCCGGCGCCAGCGGGGCGGCCAGCGGTTTGCTCAGCATATCGTCCATGGTGCGGATCAGCAGATAGCCGGCCGGCAGGCCGGGCAACTTGATCTGACTGGAGATTTCCATCCGTCCGCTTTCCAGCGCGTTCTGAAGGGCTTGGCGCGCGGCTTGCAGCCGGCCCAGGTCCGCGGCCAGCAGGCCGGGCTGGGGCATGGGTTCGATGAAGGCGAGCGGGAACAGGCCGAAGCGGCCTTCCCAGCCGTCGCCGCTGGCGGCGGGCAGGGGCAGCGCCTGGCCGTACAGCTGCTTCAAGCGTTGTCTGAACATCGGCAATTGGCCGGGACTGATGCGTTCGATATGCCCCAGCCACTGGATCTGGGGATAACGGCGCAGCAGTTGCCGGGCCAGCCTTTTCTCGGACGGCAGGCTCCAGCTGCGGTCCAGCGTGCTGAAGGTGGCGTAGCTGTCCAGCACGGTTTCATGGCTTTGCAGTTTTTGATTGAGCTGTTCGGACAGCAGCAGGGCGTCGCGGTTGAATTGCTGCTCCGCGCCCAGCAGCGCGTGACTGGCGACCGACAGGGCCACTAGCGCACTCAGCACCAGCCATATCGCGATGCATCCTGCATAAACCAGCCGTGTCCGCATGTAGCAACCGTAGGAAGGGGGAAAGAGGGGATGACAGATTTTATAAGAAGGAGCGGCTATTTTTTAGCTTTGACTGATGAAAAAGCGGGTTTTAAGTAGTTGTACGTAAAACAATACTGTGGTTTTTCGGGATGAGATTGAAATCAAACGGCCCGCCAGGGCGGGCCGTTTGGGCGTTGAAGAGACGGGGCTTTGCTCTTTGAAGGCTGTTTTAAAGCGCTGTCTCGCCGTTGCTCAGCGCGCCTGCGCCCAGTCGGCGATCAGGCGTTGCGGCGTGCCGCAGGCTTTGCGCTTGAGCACGAAGTTGCGGCATTTTTCCAGGAACTGGCCGCGGTTTTCCACCATGTCCTGGCGCATCTCCAGCAGCTCGGTCTGGCGGCAGCGCTCCATGCGCTCCAGATCCAGCTCGGCCTTGCGCGCGCGCTGCGGGCGGAAGCGGTCGTCGCTCAGCGCCAGTCCGGCGGCCTGCCGCAGCCAGACGCCGAAGTCGTGCGGGTCGTGCGGGCCGATGTCGTGGACCATGCCCAGACGCCAGGCTTCGCGCGCGCTCAGCGGCAGGCAGGCTTCGGTCAGCTGCCGGGCCTGTTCCTCGCCCACCGCGCGCGGCAGGCTGTAGGTCCAGTATTCCGAGCCGTACAGGCCCATGGTCTTGTAGTGCGGGTTGAGCACCACGCCGCCGCGGGCGAACACCAGATCGGCGGCCAGGGCCAGCATCACGCCGCCGGCGCCGGCGTTGCCGGTCAGGCCGGACACCACCAGCTGCCGCGCGGTCAGCATTTCCTGGCAGACGTCGTCTATGGCCTGGATATTGGCCCAGGCTTCCAGCCCCGGTTCCGGCGCGGCCTGGATCACGTTGAGGTGGACGCCGTTGCTGAAGCTGCCGCGGCCGCCGCGCACCAGCAGCACGCTGGTGTCCTGGGCCTTGGCCCAGCGCAGGGCCTCGCTCAGCCGTCGGCATTGCTCGGTGCTCATCGCGCCGTTGTAGAACTCGAAGGTCAGCTCGCCGACGCGGCCGTATTCGCGGTAGCGGATGGGCTGATAGCTTTCCTCGCAGTGAGGATGGGTGGCGAGGCTCCAGTCCAGCCGCGGCACGTCGTCCAGCAAGCCGGCCAACACATGGCGCGCCGGGCGTTTGAAGGTTTCTTCGCCGGCCTCCGGCTTGCGGCGCAGCGCGCCCAGCCACAGGCTGTGCTCGCCGGCGCCTACCAGCACGGCGTCGTCGTGCACCGCCAGCAGTTGGCCAGGCTGGCCGGCGCGGTAGTCCAGATGGGCGTCGTAGACGTAGTAGTCGCCGCCGGCCAGTTGCGTCAGCACGCCGGGCTGACCGTCGGCGGCGTCGATGCGGCGCTTGATCTCGGCGGCGGGCTGTTGCCACAGGAAGGCGCGGTCGCTTTGCCGCATATTGGCTTGCAGCCGGCCGCGCACATGCGCTTGGCCGTAGTCCAACGGCGCGGGCTTGAAGCCGGTGCCGAACTTCTCCACCACGTCGCGGATGCAATACAGGGCGGCGTCGCTGACCGGGCCGTTGTAGAGCTCGGATTTGCGCACGTCCGGCGGCATGTCGAATTCGCAGCTGGACCAGATCGGGCCGGCGTCCATTTCCTCCACCGCCTGCAGCGCGGTGACGCCCCAGCGTTTTTCCCGCAGCGTGATGGCCCAGTCCAGCGCCGAGGCGCCGCGGTCGCCGACGATGCCGGGGTGGATGATGACCACCGGCCGGCTGGCGTCGCGCCACAGGGTTTCCGGCACCCGGTCCTTGAGGAAGGGGCAGATGACGAGATCGGCGCCGGATCGCTGGATGTTGGCGCTGACTTCCTGTTCATTGGTGAACAGCTGCACGCTGACTTGGTGACCGGACTGGCGCAATTCCAGCCAGGCGCGCTGGGTGAGTCCGTTGAACGCCGACGACAACAAGATGATTTTCAATGACCGCATGACCGCTCCTTGCCCAAAAATGAATGTATGGCCGGCGGCGGGACGCTGCCGCGCGAACCGTGCGCATGGGCGAGGATGATAGTTTTAGTTCTGATAATGACAAATGACTAAAGTCAAGCTTGATGCGATTGAAAATCAGAACGCAGCTTTCTGCCATCAATGATTACAGATGCTTTGGTTTTATGATCTGTATATATGGCGACGGCGCGCGGGGAGGGAAGGGCGTGCCTAGTCCTGCTGGTGCAGGCATTGCTTGATGCCGGCCAGCTGCCGCCGGCTGACCGGCAGAGGCTGGCCGATATCGGCCAGGCGCACCTGCCATTGTTCCTCGCCGTCCGCGCTGGCGCGGAACAGCTCGCGCAGCGCGTGGCGCATCACCAAGCAATTGCGGTGGATGCGCACGGCGGCGTCGCCCAGCCGCTGTTCCAGCGCGATCAGGGTTTCGTCCAGCAGGTATTCCGCGTCCGGGGTCACCAGGGTGACGTATTTGAGTTCGGCCTTGAGGTAGCGGGCCTGGGAGAAGGGGATGGGCAGCAGGCGGTCGCGCTGGCGCACGGTGAAGCTGGCTTCCGGCTGCGGCGCATCGCCGCGCTGGCGGCCGGCGCGCTCCAGCGCCTGACGCAGGCGTTCGCGCCGCACCGGCTTGAGCAGGTAGTCTATGGCCTCCAGTTCGAAGGCGCTGACCGCGTACTGTTCATGGGCGGTGGTGAAGATCAGCTGAGGCGCCAGCGGCTGGCGCCGCAGTTGCTGAGCCAGTTCCAGGCCGGAAACGCCGGGCATGGAGATGTCGGCCAGCACGATGTCGGCCGGGTTTTGCGCCAGCCAGCTCATGGCCTGGCGGCTGTCGGTCAGGCAGTAAACATGCTGCAGGCCTTGCTCGCGCAGCAGTTGGCGCAGGCGCTCGCAGGCCAGCGGTTCGTCGTCCACCACCAGCGCGCGCCAATCTTGCCAGGGGCTTACAGCACCCATTGCGGCTTGCCCAGCTTTTCCACCAGCATGCGCCAGGCTTGCAGGATTTTCTGGAACTTGTTGTTGGTGGGGGCGAGGTCGCGCACCTTGCTCAGCATGTCGTGGGCGCGGCGCATATGGCTTTCGTGCCAGCCCTGGCGGTGGACGTAGGCCATGGTGGCGTTGATCAGGTTGAGCATGACCTGGATGTTTTGCGGCATTTCCTCGTGGGCTTTGACGAAGCGCTCGATGGCGGAGTCGAATTGCCCGGCCTGGGCTTCGCGCACCGCCTGGTTGTTGAGTTCCAGCACCGATTGCACATTGTCGGCGATCAGCTGGCGGCCGTCCTCACCCAGGCCCACTTCTTCGAACATGTCGCCGAAGCGCGCCAGCAGTTCCTCGTCGTCGTGATGGTTGCGCACCAGATCGCGCATCACGCTGTTGCCGGCGTCCTTGTGGCCCTGGGCGTAGCAGGCGCGGGCGAACTCCATCTGCGCGTCGCTGCTGAGTTTGGGCGCCAGCTGGCGGAATTTGGTCTCGGCGTCGCTAAACAACTGACGCGCCTTGTCGCGGTTGCCCTTTTTGTTTTGCAGCTGGCTGTCCACCACGCCGGCCATCCATTCGCCTTCTTCGTTGTAGCGGTAGTCGCGGCGCAGATTGGACAGGGTGCGGCCGACGTTGGCGGTGTCGCCGCGCGCCAGTTGCACCCGCGCCAGCGCGGCGTAGTGGGTGGGGCTGCGGTGCCAGGTGTATTTGGCGATGTCCAGCGTGGTCTGGCAGGCGCCTTCCGCCACTTCCAGCTGATTATTGAGCAGGGCCACTTCCGCCAGCTGCTGCTGGCGGCGGAACACCACCGGCGAGATGTCGGTGGCCTGTTTCAAGGTGGCCTGGGCTTCGTCCAGATTGTGGTTGCTGCGGTAGAGCTTGGCCAGCCAGTCGTAGGCTTCCATCACCCGGTCGTTGTCGGTGAGCACCTCTTCGAACAGCAGCCGCGCCTCGTCGTAGGCTTTCAGCCCGGTCAGCGATTTGGCCAGGCCCATCTTGGCCCAGGGCACCGGCTTGATGCGCAGCACGTCCATGTACAGGGAACGCGCGCTGTCGAAGTCGCCTATCTTCAGCGCCAGCGAGCCCTTGAGCTTCATGAAGTCCAGCGTGAATTCGCCGCGCTCGCCGATCAGGCGCGTGCAGACTTCGATGGCGCTCAGGTATTCGTGGCGCATGATGGCCTCGTCCACCAGACGGAAGGCTTCGCGGCGGCGCATCGCCTTTTCCAGCCGCTCGCGCAGCACTTCGCCGGTGAAGGGTTTGAGCAGGTAGTCGTCGGGCCCCAGTTCCGCGGCGGAGATCACGCGCTGGGAGCGGCGCTCGCCGGTGACGATCATGAACACGCAGGACTGCTTGATCAGATTGCGTTCCTTGACCTCTTCGAACAGGTAGAGGCCGTCGTAGCCGTTGCCCAGATCGTAGTCGCACAGCACCACGTCGAACTCGTACTTGCCCATCTTGGCCAGCGCGTCGCCGGCCTTGCTGGCGTACTCCACCTTGTCAGCGCCGAAGGAGGAAAGGGTCATCGCCAGCGCGCGCTGCATTTCCGGCAGGCTGTCTATGATCAGGAACAGACGCTTGCTGTACGGATCGTCGTAGCTTTTCCGCGGCGCGGCGCCGGTCTTGCTGGCGGCGGCGACGCTCTGGAAGGTGGTCGAGTTGGTGTTGGCTGTGCTCATCTCGCTATCTTTGACGATTCTCCGCAAACTGTCATCAGTGCGACTTACAAAAATCGCTCAAGCGGCCGCCGCCGCGGCGAGAGGCTTAGCCGGCGCTCAGCTTGGCGTAGCGCAGATCCAGCCACTTCACGCCGTGCTCGGCGAAGTTGATTTGCAGGCGCACATCCTCGCCGCCGCCTTCGGCGTTGATCACCACGCCGCTGCCGAACTTGGCGTGTTCCACCGATTGGCCGATGCGGAAGCCCTGGCTGTTGTCGGCGGCCACGCGGCCCACCTTCGGAACCGCGCGCCAGGATGCATTTGTCGATGCATTTGTCTTGGCCGTCGCTTTCACTTTAGCAGATAGGTCGTGGGTGAGCTCCGCCGGGATTTCGTCGACGAAGCGCGAGCGGATGGGGTAGCGGCTCTGGCCGTGCAGCATGCGGCTTTGCGCGTTGGACAGATAGAGGCGCTGACGCGCGCGGGTGATGGCCACGTACATCAGCCGGCGTTCTTCTTGCAGGCCCTTGCCGTCGTTCATGCTGTTTTCATGCGGGAACAGGCCTTCTTCCAGGCCGGAGACGAAGACGGCGTCGAATTCCAGGCCCTTGGCGGCGTGCACCGTCATCAGTTGCAGCGCGTCGCTGCCGGCTTCGGCCTGGTGTTCGCCGGCTTCCAGGCTGGCGGCGCTGAGGAATTCGGTCAGCGCTTGCGCCGGCTCGTCCGGCATGAAGCCGGCGGCGGCGTTGATCAATTCGTCCAGGTTGGCCAGGCGCTCTTCGCCTTCTTTCTTGTCTTGCTCGTACATCGCGCGCAGGCCGGAGTCGTCTATGGCCAGGCTGACGGCTTCGGCCAGCGGCAGCTCGCGGCCGCGTTCGCGCATGCGTTCCACCAGCAGCACGAACTCGCCCAGTTTGGCCGCGGTGCGGCCGCCGCCGGAGGCGCAGGCGGCCTGCCACAGGGTGACGCCCTGCTCGCGGCTGACCGCTTGCAGGCCTTCCACCGTGCGCGCGCCGATGCCGCGCGCCGGCACATTGATCACGCGCAGCAGCGCGTTGTCGTCTTCCGGGTTGGCGATCAGGCGCAGATAAGCCAGCGCGTGTTTGACTTCCTGGCGTTCGAAGAAGCGCAGGCCGCCGTAAATGCGGTAGGGAATCTGGGCGTTGACCAGCACGTGTTCCAGCAAGCGCGACTGGGCGTTGGAACGGTAGAGAATGGCCATGTCGGACAGATTGAAGCCGTCCCGCTTGAGGCTGCGCACCTCGTCGCTGATGAACTCGGCTTCCTCGCCGTCGGAGTAGGCTTCGAACAGGCGGATCTTTTCGCCCTCGCCGGCGTCGGTCCACAGATTCTTGCCCAGCCGGCCGTCGTTCTGCTCGATCAGCGCGTTGGCGGCGTTGAGGATATTGCCCATCGAACGGTAGTTCTGTTCCAGCCGCACCGGCTCGCTGACCGAGAAGTCGTTGAGCAGGGAGCGCATATTGCCCACTTCCGCGCCGCGGAAGGCGTAGATGCTCTGGTCGTCGTCGCCGACGGCGAACAAGGAGCCGCCGTCGCCGGCCAAGAGCTTGAGCCAGGCGTACTGCAGGCGGTTGGTGTCCTGGAACTCGTCCACCAGGATGTGGCGGAAGCGGCTGCAATAATGCTGGCGCAGCGCCTGGTTGGCGCTCAGCAGCTCGTAGCTGCGCAACAGCAGTTCGGCGAAGTCCACCACGCCTTCGCGGCGGCATTGGGCGTCGTAGGTGGCGTACAGCTCCACCAGCTTGGCTTCGTAGGGATTGAGCGCCGGCGGCAGCTTGTCGGCGCGCAGGCCGGCTTCCTTGCTGCCGTTGATGAAGCTTTGCACCGCGCGCGGCGGGAATTTCTCGTCGGACAGTTCCAGGCTTTTCAGCAGACGCTTGATCGCCGCCTGTTGGTCGGCGGAGTCCAGAATCTGGAAGGTCTGCGGCAGGCCGGCGTCGCGGTAGTGGGAGCGCAGGAAGCGGTTGCACAGGCCGTGGAAAGTGCCTATCCACATGGTGCGCACGTTGACCGGCACCATGGTCGCCAGCCGGGTCTGCATCTCGCGCGCGGCCTTGTTGGTGAAGGTTACCGCCAGAACGCCGCTGGGACTGGTTTGTCCGGTGGACAACAGCCAGGCGATGCGGGTGGTCAGCACCCGGGTCTTGCCGCTGCCCGCGCCGGCCAGCACCAGCGCGCTCTTGTCGGGCCAGGTGACGGCGCGCAGTTGTTCTGGATTGAGGCCGGCGAGGAGATCTGTCATGGCGAGGTGTCTATCTGGTTCAGGCAAAACGCCATTTTACACCAGGCGTCGGCATCGTCGGCATTGCGTGGGTAAAAGCGAAAATGGCAGCCGGGAGGCTGCCATTTCGAGGAGGGCGGGTTCAGCGTTCGGCGCTTCTCGCCCAGTCGAAGCTGGGGCGGAAACTATCCGTCAAGGTCAGCGCCATGCTGGCGGTGATATGGTCCTTGTCCTGGTAGCGCACTTTGCCGTCGCGGCTGGCGAAGCAGGTCTTGGCGTCGCAGAACTGATCCAGGGGGTCCCACAAGCGGATGTTGGGGTGACGGGCGGCGACGCGTTGCAGCAGCTGAACAATCTGCAGGCGATGTCGCTCAACGTCCGCGCGCGGCGCGTTGCAGGCCGCCGCGCCCAAGCGGGCCACGCATTCCGGCGGCGACTTGCTCATCTCCGCCTCCGGCAGCACCAGGACGATTTTCAGTCCCAGGCCGGCCATGTCTTGCGCGCTGCGGTCCAGCGATTGCTCCAGGACCTGCAGCGAGGAGGCGCGGTCCAGCGGAGCGACGCCGGCCTTCATGCCGCCGGATACGCTGGGGACGCCTTCGAGACCGGCGGCCACCAGACCGGTCATGGCCGGTCTGCCCGGCAGATCTTGGGCGGTATAGCTGTTCCAGCGTGCGTTGAGCAGCACGCCGGTGACGCCTTGGGCCGCCAGCTGCGGCAATTCCGCGCGCACGGCCCGCGCGAAGCTGGGGCACCAACTGCGTTTTTTGCCTTCGCCCACCGGCATGGCGTCGGCCAGCGGCGGGCAACCGTGGTAGACCCGGCGCAGGATGGCGATGCCGCGCTCCTTGGCCAGCGCGTCGTACAGCGGCATCAGATGGTCGGTGTGGGAATCGCCCCAGGCCAGCAGTTTAAGCGGCGCGCCGGGCGCGCCGATCAGGCATTGGGCGCGCGGGGACAAGGGGACGCCGGCGGCCGGCATGCCGCAATCGCCGACAAAATGGAAAGCGTCGCGCTTGGCCTGCAGAATGCTTTGCTGTCCCGGCCAAGGAAAGTGCTTGGGCAAATACATGGCGACCGTGCCCAGCAGCCATAGGCCGAGGGTGATGCCGAGGCCGGTTCGCAGCGTGGACCGGGTGTCGCGCAGCTTCCGCCATTGTCCCCGGCGCAGCGGTTGTTCCACATAGCGGTAACTCAGCCAGGCCAGCGCCAGCGCCAAGACGCCGCCCAGAAGCGCGTCGCGGCCCAGATCGCGTTCGCCCAGGCCCCAATAGCGGCCCAGCGCCAGCAAGGGCCAGTGCCACAGATAAAAGCCGTAGGACAGAAGGCCGATGCTGGTCCAGGGACGGGAGCCGATGCAGCGGCTTATCGGATTGGACGGGTCCAGCATGCCGGCCAGAATGAACAGCACGCTGCCGATGACCGGCAGCAACACGATGACGCCGGGAAAGACCATGCGTTCATTCAGCAGCGCGATGGACGCCAGCAGCAGCGCCAGACCCAGCGCGGCGATGGGCAAGGCCAGGCGCCGGCCTCCGCGCGGGGGCGGCAGCAAGGCCAGCAGGGCGCCGGCGGCGAATTCCCAGGCGCGGGCGGGCATCAGGTAAAAGGCTTGCGGCGTATCGCGATAGCTTAGCCATAAGCTCAAGCCCAGCGATCCGAGCAAGACCGCGCCCAGGGCCAGACGCATGCGCAGGTCGGTGACATGGCGATCCCCCTTGCTCAGGCGGAAGACGCTCCATAGCAGCAAGGGCCAGACCAGATAATATTGCTCCTCCACCGCCAGCGACCAAGTGTGCAGCAAGACTTTGAGGTCGGCGTCGGAGTCGAAATAATCAAAAGCGTGCTTGAGAAAGTGATGGTTGGCGGACAGCGTGGCGACCGCGCGGACTTCCCGTCCCAGCTTGATCTGGTCGTCCGGCAGCATCACGAAGTAGGCCAGCGCCAGACTGACGGCCAGCACCAGCGCCAGCGCGGGCGCAAGCCTGCGGATGCGGCGAGCGTAGAAAGCCTTGAAGTCGATGCGGCCTTGCGCAAGCAATTCCTGCCGCAGCAGGCCGCTGATCAGGAAGCCGGAAATGACGAAGAATATATCTACGCCGACAAAGCCGCCGCCGAATCCGGGCAGGCCGATGTGGAAAGCGACCACGCTGAGCACGGCCAGCGCGCGCAGGCCGTCGATGTCCGGCCGATAAGCTTTGGCGTCGATACAGGAGTGGGGAGTGAGCGACATAGTGCGGAAAGCTCAAGCCATGATTCTGGCTTGAATAATAAAAAACCAAACATTCTATCCTTATTCCTGCTCAAGCTCCCGGTTTTATCACCATTAGAAAGTATGTCGTAAGCATGACCAGGAAGGCCGGATAGCCCAGGCATTCCCAGTAGCGGGCGTAGCGCCAGTAGCGCGCGGGCAGCGGCTGGCCGGCGGCGACGGCGGCGCGCGCCATCGCCGCCATGCGGGTTTGCAGCCGCAGCACCGGCAGCCAGCACAGGCCGGCGAACAGGAACAGGCCGATGGAGGCGAGCAGCCAGCCGCTGGCGAGCGGCCAGCCTGCCTGCCGCGCCAGCCACAGGCCGGATAGCGGTTGGAAGATCACCGCCGGCATGGTGAACCACCAGTCGGCGCGCACCACCAGCCGCGCCACTTCGGCCTGGGCCGCGGTCTGGCGGCCGCGGTTGGCGAAGAACAGGTAGAAGGCGGAGCCGAAGCCGGTGCCCACCATCAGGGTGGCGGACAGGATGTGCAGGGTTTTGACCACGAGATAGGCGTTCATGCGGAAGTCTCCCGGCGGGCGCCCAGCCACAGCAGCATGGCCAGGATGGGCAGGTTTTTCACTAAGGGGGCGAACGGATGCAGCCAGTTTTCCGGCAGCCAGAGCACCAACGTCAGGCTGTAGCCGGCGACGACGGCGGCCTGGGTTCGCCACAAGGCGCGGCAGGGGCGTCCCAGCGTCAGCAGGCCGAAGACGAGGTCCAGGCCGCAGGCGGCGAGGAAGAGCGGCGCGGCCCAGGCGGCGGGCAAGGGCAGCCGCTGCAGCATGGCGACGGACGCGTCCCAGGCGCTGAGCGGCGGCTGCAGGCCGCTCCACAGCCACAGCGCCGCCAACGCGTATTCGATGTTGCGCGTGGAGGGCGTCATGGCGCTTCCCGGAATTGGCCGCTGGCCAGCGGCGCGCGTTGCAGCAGCGCGCCGAGGGTGGACGGGTCGCCGCAGCTGCCGTGGTTCAGCATCTCCAGGGTGTCGCGGCTGATCAGGCTGGACGGCCAGCGTTCGGCCAAGGCCGCCAGTGTCCGGCTGGCCTGGGGCGGCAGGTTGAGGATGTAGGCAGGGGCGTTCAGTCCTTGCAATCGACGCAGCTGGCGCAGGTAGTCGGCCAGGGTCAGCGCCTCGGCGCCGACGAACTCGATGACGCCTTCCGGCGCGTCGTCGGCCAAGGCCAGCCGCGCCAGCCCCTCCACCGCGTCGTCCAGCGCCAGCGGCTGGAGGCGCTGATTGCCGCCGTCGGGCAGCAGCCACAGGGGCAGCCGCGCCAGTTGCAGCAATAGCCGGCTGCTGGCGCCTTGCGGGCCGTAGATCAGCGAGGGCCGCGCGATGCGGGCTTCCAGGCCGCTGGCCAGCAGGGCGGCGTCGCCGCGGCCCTTGCCGGCCAGGAACGGGGTGGCGGCCTGTGGATCCGCGCCCAAGGCCGACAGTTGCACCCAGCGGCGCACATCGGCTTGATAGGCCATGCTGGCCAACTGCAGCGGTCCCAAGTGATGAACGGCTTCCAGCGCGCCGGCTGGGCGGTCCAGCAACTGGCCGGCGGCGTTGACCACCGTGTCGACGCCTTCCAGCCATTGACGCCAGTCGGCGCGCGGCTGGCGCAGGTCCAGCTGCCGGCGCGAGGGCGCGCTGACTTGGTGCCCGTCCCGTTCCAGCCGCTGGCGCAGCGGCCGTCCGATGAAGCCGCCGCCGCCCAAGAGCAGTATCTTCATTGCGCGGTCTCCTGAGGCGCGGCGGGCAGGGGCTGGGCCTGCCGCGCGACGGGGCGGGGCGCCACCTGCCGCCAGACCAGGCGCAGCAGCACCAGCAACTGGGCCACCACGCCCAGCAGCGCCCACATCAGGATGGCGCGGATGTCCAGCCATAGAGAGGCGGAAGGGGCGTCCGGCGCGAACAGCAGCACGGCCAGCAGCGGTCCAGCCAGGATCAGGATCAAGAAGGCGCGCTGCCAGAACGGGCCGCCGGCGCCGTGCTCGCACAGGGCCTGGGTCACTTGCCGCAAGGGGCCGGCCAGCAGCCACCAGCACAGCAGGCTGCACAGCAGGGGGACGATGATCATGCTGGTGATGAATCCGCTCATGGTGTTATCCTTTGTTTCTGAAATTTCTGTCAAAACAGAAATGTGATGGCAAAAAAAATGCGCGGGGTTTCCGGCGGCGCAAGGCCGCCCGGCGCCGCCCGCGTGCGCGGCGAACTTATTTATCCCGTCCCAGCAGTTTCTGAATGCTGGCGCCCATCTTCAGCACCCGGCTCAGCGTGGCGGTGGACAGGCGCAGCATTTCCCTAGTCCAGGAGGTGAGAGTGTCCATGAACTGCCAGGTGTTGCGGATGCGTTCCTGCGCCAGCGGGCTCTCCTGCTGGAAGTCAGGGCTGTCCATGCATTCCTTCAGCACCAGCAGGGTGGGCTCGATTTCACGGCGCTGCCGCTCCGCCACGATGATGCGGAACAGTTCCCAAACGTCGCCCGAAGTTTCAAAGTGGTCGCGGCGGTCGCCCAGCACGTGCACGATGCGGATCAGCTGCCAGTTCTGCAGCTCTTTCAGGCTGTTGCTGATGTTGGAGCGGGCCACGTTGAGGGTGTCGGCCAGTTCTTCGGCGTTCAGCGGGCGGCCGGTGATGAAGAGCAGCGCGTGTATTTGAGCGACGGTGCGGTTCACGCCCCAGCGGGTGCCCATTTCGCCCCAGTGCAGCACGAAGCGTTGGGATACGGGTGTCAGTTCCATGGTGCTTACGATAGTTGTTTCCGAAATTTCTGTCAATACGGAAATTCATTGGCATGGAGCGGGACGAAGTGCCGCGAAAGCAAGGCCGCGCCCGGACAGGGGCGCGGCGCCGTTGGCGTCAGTGCTGATGGAACAGGGCGTTGTGTCCGGCGGCGCCGGTTTCGGCGGCTTGGGCCTTGCGGCCGCGGATGCGGTCCCACACCTTCTCGTGGAAGTAATAGGCCACGGTGTTGACCAGCGGTTCCACCAGGGCCAGCAGGCTGGAGACGCCGATATTGCCGGTCAGCAGATAAGCCACGCTGAAGGCGACGGTGAAGTGGCAGATGGCGAAAGTAATGGTCTTGAGCATGGCAGGGCTCCACGTTGAGTATTTATTGAATGATAGTCATTATCATTTGAGTGGGCCAGTTGAATATTTTGCTCAGAGCGATAGCATTTTTCTAATGAATTTTTGGCTTTGATTGCGGAGGGTCGCCAGCGGCGGTGGGAAGCCGCCGCTGCGAGGGGTTTGCCGTCTGTTCACGATCGCGCGAGCGCAGGCGAGACAAGGCGTTGCGGCAAGGGGACGATGGATGAGGCTGCGAAGCCGCACCCACCGGGTTAGGCCGCGCGACGCGCGGCGGTTCTTACATCTTGACGCCCAGTTCGCGCAGGCGCTCGTTCAGATAGCTGTCCGCGGTATAGCGTTCGGACAGCACCACTTCCGGACGCGGGTGCAGGAAGAGCGGCAGCGAGATGCGGCTCTTGGTCGCGCCTTCGCCGCTGGGGTTGACCACGCGGTGTTGGGTGGACGGATAGTAGCCGCCGGAGGCCTCTTGCAGCATGTCGCCGATATTGACCACCAGGGTGCCGAAATCACAGGGCACGTCCAGCCATTCGCCTTGCTTGTCCTGCACTTGCAGGCCGGGCTCGTTGGCGGCGGGCAGGATGGTCAGCAGATTGATGTCGCCATGGGCGGCGGCGCGCAGCGAGCCGGCCGGCTCCTGGCCGGTGAGCGGCGGATAGCGCAGCACGCGCAGCAGGGTTTTCTGGCTGTCGGCGATCATGTGGGACAGCGGCTCGGTGTAGCTGGCGGCGATATGGGCCGGTGTGTATTGCTGCACCCAGGACAGCAGCTCCTGCGCCAGCTGGTTGGCGACGGCGTAGTAGTGGTCGGCGTCGGCCTTGAGTTCCGGCGGCACGCGGCCCCAGGGGTAGATGTGGAAGTATTCCTTGATGTCTTTCAGGCTTGCGCCCTTGGCGGTTTCCGATACCTCCGGGGAGAACCAGCCGTCCTGACGTTCCATGGAAAAGGCGTAGTCGTATTTGGTCTGGCTGTTGAAGAAGGCCAGCCAGTCGGCGTAGATCTTTTCCACCAGGCTTTGCGGGATCGGATGGTTGACCAGCACGCCGAAGCCGGTTTCGTGCAGGGAGCGGGTGAATTGTTCCGCCGCGTCCGGCGCGTGGTAGTCGACAACTCTGACATTCATGGGGTGGGGTTCCTGAGGATTGCAGGACGCTGCCATTCAATGGCGGGGCAGGCGCCGAGGGCTGGGATTTTACCCGCGGCTCCCGGCATCACCAAGCGCGGGCCGCGGGGGTGTCGCGTCGCGGCAACGTCGGTTCAGCCGCCGGCGCGGATGAAGGGCGAGGAGCCGCCGCCGACCGTGGTGTCGGTGCGGAGCCGGCCCGCGCGCAGCAACTGCTGGACGCGCCAGAACAGGATGTCGGAGGACAGCAGCGCTTCCCGGATGTGGACGAGGGCGTCGCCGACCAGGCGGGACACCGCGCGCGGCTGCTCGCCGCTCAGCTCCAGCAACAGCGCGTCGTAGCGGACCAGCGGCGCTTCGACGACGTCATCGTCTTGCAGGCGGCGCAGGCCTTGGCCGTGTTCGCGCCAGCGGCGCCATTGCGAGGCCAGCGTCTGGCGTTCGCCGGCCGCCAGCGGGCGCTCCCGCCGCCGGTAATCCGCCAGCCGTTCCAGCGGCAGCATGGCCATGCTCCATTCCGCCATCTCGTCGCCGGCCTGCCAGACGGGCTCCGGCGCGGCGCAGACGGTCAAGGGACAGTCCGCCGGCAGTTGCTCGGCCAGCAGCGCCAGCGCCAGGCGGTCGCCGGCGTTGCGGCCTTGCCAGACGGTGAGCGGCCGCGGCCGCTCCAGCAGCCGCAGCAGCGCTTTGCGGCCGGCTTGATGCCGGCGCAGCCAATCGTCCTCGTATTCCGGCAGCCAGGGCTGGGCCTGCAGCAGTTGCTGATGCCAGGCCAGGCGCAGGCCTTGATCGATGGCGTCGGCGTCCAGCAGAGGCCCGGCGCTCAGGTCTTCGATGAAGGGTAGGACCTCGCCGTCCAGCAGGCCGTCGCGCCGCAGCGCGTTCAGCATGCCGGCGGCGGAGTCGCCGACGGCGAGGTGAACCCGCTCCGCGCTCATACGCGCTGGTCCATGTCCAGCGCCGGGGTGCCTTCGGCACGGGCCACCACGCGGGCGGGCACGCCGACCACGGTGGTGTGGGCCGGCACGTCTTCCAGCACCACGCTGCCGGCGCCTATCTTGGCGCAGGCGCCCACCAGGATGTTGCCGAGAATGGAGGTGTTGGCGCCGATCAGCACGCCGTCGGCGATCTTGGGATGGCGGTCGCCGTGTTCCTTGCCGGTGCCGCCCAGGGTCACGCCCTGCAGCAGCGAGACGTTGTCGCCGATGACGGCGGTTTCGCCCACCACCACGCCGGTGCCGTGGTCCAGCATCACGCCCTGGCCGATGCGCGCGGCCGGGTGGATGTCGGCGCCGGTGACTTCGGAGATGCGGTTCTGCAGAAAGAGCGCCAGGGTTTTGCGCTCCTCCCGCCACAGCCAGTGGGTGATGCGCTGGCACTGGATGGCGTGGAATCCCTTGAAGTAAAGCAGCGGGGTGGAGTAGTTGTCGCAGGCCGGGTCGCGGTCGAAACAGGCGCTGATGTCGGCGCGGGCGGCGGCGCTGATGGCCGGATCGGCGTCCAGCGCCTCGCGGAACAATTCCATCAGCGCGCGGGCGTCCATCACCGGGCTGGCGAGCTTGCTGGACAGGTGGAAGGCCAGCACGTCTTCCAGGGTGGTGTGGCGCAGCACGGTCATGTGCAGGAAACTGGCCAGCATGGGCTCGTCTTGCGCGGCTTGTTCGGCTTCCCGCCGGATGGCGGACCAGAGCGGGTCGCCGTTTGCTTCGTTCATTTTGCGAAACTCCCTTGCGCTGGGGCGGCGCGCCTCAGCGGTCTTTCAATTGCCAGAATAGTGCGCGGTCGAACGGGGACCACCAGGCGGTGCGCGCGCCGCTGGCGGCCAGCGCGTCGCGCACCCACTGGTTGCAGGTGGTCAACGGGCTGTAGCGGCCGTTGGCCAGGTAAAACGCGTCCTGATCATGATAATGATAGCCCGGCATCCACAGGGCCTGGCCGGCCGCGTCGCGGGCGACGGCGGCCTGGATGAAGCCGGTCAGCCGCCGGTATTGTTCCGGCGCGAGCAGCAGGCGCCGGGTGGCGGCGCCTTCGCGCGGCGTCGGCAGGTATTCCACGTGCAGCACGGCGCCGTCCAGCCCGGACAGCGCGTAGAGCGCCTTGCCTGGGGTGAGGTCGGACCAGTTCTGCGTTTCCAGGTAAAAGCTGCGGCTGCCCCAGCCTATGCCCACATAGGGCAGTTTGTCCAGATTGGCCCCGGTCCGCGGATGGCGCGGGGAAAAGGTCTCGTCCCAGTCCATGTCCGGGGCGCGGCGGGGCAGCAGCAGGCCGGCGTGCACGCCGTTGCTGTCCAGGTAGACCGGTATGCCGGACTCGGCCGGCCGCCAGTCCCGGTTGACCGGCAACAGGCCCAGGGTCAGCGCGGCGAGCAGATAGAGGGCGATCAGGGCCAGCAGGCCTAGCGCCGCGCGGGACAACAGGCGCGGCAGCCGGGCCGCCGGACGGGGCGGGCGGGATGGCATGCGCGGCTTACAACAGGACGACGTCGAATTGTTCCTGGGTGTAAGTGGCTTCCACCGACAGCGAGATCGGCTTGCCGATGAAGTCGATCAGCATCGCCAGGCTTTGCGATTCCTCGTCTATGAACATGTCGATCACCGATTGCGCGGCCAGAATGCGGTAGCCCTTGGCGTCGAACTGGCGCGCCTCGCGCACGATTTCGCGCTGGATCTCGTAGCACACGGTTTGCGCGGTCTTGATCTCGCCGCGGCCCTGGCAGGTGGGGCAGGGCTCGCACAGCACGTGGGCCAGGCTTTCGCGGGTGCGCTTGCGGGTGATTTCCACCAGGCCCAGGCTGGTGAAGCCGTTGAGGGTGACGCGGGTGCGGTCGCGCGCCATCGCCTTGGCCAGCTCCGCCAGCACCGCGGACTGGTGCTCGTCGTTGTCCATGTCGATGAAGTCGACGATGATGATGCCGCCCAGATTGCGCAGCCGCAGTTGCCGGGCGATGGTCTGGGTGGCCTCCAGATTGGTCTTGAAGATGGTTTCGTCGAAATTGCGGTTGCCGACGAAGCCGCCGGTGTTGACGTCTATCGTGGTCATCGCTTCGGTCTGGTCGATGATCAGATAGCCGCCGAACTTGAGGTTGACGCGGCGCGCCAGCGCCTTGTCGATCTCGGCTTCGATGCCGTGCAGCTCGAACAGCGGGCGTTCGCCGCTGTAGCGCTCGATCTTGTCCACGGCGATCTGCACGTATTGCTCGGCGAACTCCACCATGCGGCTGTAGTTCTCGGTGGAATCCACCACCACCTTGTCGGTGAAGTCGCTGACCATGTCGCGCAGCACGCGCACCGCCAGCGGCAGGTCCTCGTAGAGCAGGCTTTGCGCCGGCAGGTGCTGGGACTTGTGGCGGATGTCGGACCACAGCTTGGACAGGTAGTCGATGTCGGCGGCCAGTTCGTCGTCGCGCGCGGTCTCGGCGCTGGTGCGGATGATGTAGCCGCGCGGGCTATTGGCCGGCAACAGCTTTTCCAGCCGGGACTTCAGATTGTGGCGCTCGCTTTCGCTGTCTATCTTCTGCGAAACGCCGATGTGCTCTTCCTGCGGCAGGTGAACCAGGAAGCGGCCGGCCAGAGAGATCTGAGTGGACAGGCGCGCGCCCTTGGTGCCGATCGGGTCCTTGATCACCTGCACCAGCACGGTCTGGCCTTCGAACAGCATTTTTTCGATGCGTTGCGGCTCGGTCGGGTGCTGGCGTTGTTCCAGCACGTCGGCGATGTGCAGGAAGGCCGCGCGCTCCAGGCCGATTTCAATGAAGGCGCTCTGCATGCCGGGCAGCACGCGCTTGACCTGGCCCAGGTAGATGTTGCCGACGATGCCGCGGCTGGCGGCGCGCTCCACGTGCAGCTCCTGGACGACGGCGTCTTCCAACACCGCGACCCGGGTTTCCTGCGGGGTGATGTTGACCAGGATTTGTTCTTTGGGGCGCGGCAGATCGCGCGGCAGGGGTATCGATTGATGCAGCATGGTGGTTCCCCGCGCGCTCATGGAAACTGAAAGCCGAATTCGCTCAGCAGCGCCGCGGTTTCGAAGATAGGCAGGCCCATCACGCCGCTGTGGCTGCCGTGGATGCGCTCGACGAAGACGCCGGCCTTGCCCTGGATGCCGTAAGCGCCGGCCTTGTCGAAAGGCTCGCCGCTGTCCAGATAGCGCTCGATGTCCTGCTCGCTGAGCGGACGGAAGAACACCTCGGTCACCGAGGTCTTGAGTCTGACTTGTTCGCCTTCGCGCACCGCCACGCTGGTGATGGCCTGATGGCCACGGCCGGAGAAGGCGCGCAGCATGCGGCGGGCGTCGTCGGCGTTTTCCGGCTTGCCGAAGATTTCGCCGTCCATTGCCACCGTGGTGTCGGCGGCCAGCAAGGGCCGGGACGGCAGTCCGCAAGACTCCACCACCTGCCAGCCAGCCTCGGCCTTGGACAGCGCCAGCCGTTCGGTATAGGCGACGGCGGACTCGCCGGGCCGCACCGATTCGTCGATGTCGGCGTGGATGCGCTCCAGGTGCATGCCCAACTGTTCCAGAATTTCGCGGCGGCGCGGGCTGCCGGAAGACAGGTAAATCCGGGTGTCATTTGCGGTCATGATAGTCTGCTCATTTGTTCTTTCGGTCGTCGTCTAGGTTACCAGACGCGTGATGCCGCAACCATCGAATCCATCAGACGCCGGGCGTTTTCAGGCCGGCAAGCTCCCATTCAAATGGCGTCAATTTCCTGTTTTTAAAGGCGTGGAAGCGGCGTGCGGACGGGTTTTTTTCCGGCGGCCTGCTGCGGCGGAGCGCGCTGCCCGGTATCATGGCGGCTTGCTTCCCCATCTCCTGTCGTCATACCCCGATGCCCAAGTCCAGCGTTTCCCCGTTTGCCCGCGCCGCCACTTTGGCGGCCATTCTGTTGATCCTGTTCAATCCCTTGGGCATTGATCTTTACCTGTCGGCGATGCCGGCGATGCAGCGGCATTTCCAGGCCGACGTCGCGATCAGCCTCAGCGTGTTCATCTTCAGCCTGGGGCTGGGGCAGTTGCTGTTCGGCCCGCTGGCGGACCGGATCGGCCGCAAGCCGGTGGCTCTGGGCGGCCTGCTGCTGTATGCGGCGGCGGCCTATCTGGCCAGCCGCAGCGACAGCCTGGGCGGTTTCCTGGGCCTGCGCGCGCTGCAAGGCCTGGGCGCCAGCGCCAGCTCGGTGTGCGCGTTCACCCTGGTGCGCGATTGCTTCTCCGGCAACGCGGC
The DNA here is from genome assembly GCF_057809415.1 of Chromobacterium sp. FG22. Taxonomy (NCBI): domain Bacteria; kingdom Pseudomonadati; phylum Pseudomonadota; class Betaproteobacteria; order Neisseriales; family Chromobacteriaceae; genus Chromobacterium; species Chromobacterium sp. FG22. The sequence goes on from NZ_JBMDJX010000007.1 coordinate 62,265, forward strand.
GGCCCAGCGCTACAGCCTGCTCAACGCCGCGCTGAACGTGGTGCCGGCGATGGCACCCTTGCTGGGCGGCTGGCTGACCGCGCGCTGGGGCTGGCAGTCCTGCTTTCTGGCGCTGGCCGGCAGCGCGGTGCTGGCGGCGGCGTGGCTGGCCTGGAAAATGCCGGAAACCCGGCCCGCGGCTTCCAGCGCCGCCGGGCCGGCGATGGGCATGCGCCAGGTGCTGGCGACGCCGGCGCTGCGCCGTTACGGCGCTTGCTGCTGCGCGGCGCTGGCCTTGATCGTCAGCTATGTGACGCTGGCGCCGGCGGTGCTGATCGAGCGCGGCGGGGTGGACAGCACCACCTTCGGCCTGCTGTTCGGCGGCAACGCTCTCTTGGTGATGGCGGCCAGCTTCCTGGGTCTGAAGCTGATCGGCCGCTTCGGCCAGAAGGCGATGTTGCGTTACGGCCTCAACATCATGTTGCTGGCCGGCGTATTGCTGCTGGCGCTGTCCGGCCAGCCGGGCGCTTGGCATTATATGTTGCCGATCGGCGTGCTGAGCGTGGGCTTCGCCTGGACGCTGGGGCCGGCCAGCGGCATGGCCATGGCGCCGTTTTCCCAGGGCGCCGGCCGCGCCGCCGCCTTGCTGGGCTGCGGTCAGATGCTGTTCGCCGCCGGCGTGTCGGCGGGGCTCGCGGCGCTGCCCTTGCCGGGCGAATGGGCGCTGGGCGCGACGGTCCTGCTGCTGGCCGGCCTGTGCCGCTGGCTGACCCGGCCCGCGGCGGCGATTCGGGAAAATCCTCACTGATTTTCAAGCGTTTGGCATGTATTGTGAGATTTGTGGCGCGGGTCCGGCTTTAGCTCTTGTCGGGCAGCCTACAATCGGCAGACAATTGGCCCAAATTTGAGAGTTGACTTCGACAATGAGGCGCGGCGGCAAATCACCCGGCGCTTCTCCGTTCTTTGCACTGATTAGCAGATTTCATGAACAAACATATTCCGCGCAAGCGTTTCGGCCAGAATTTCCTGCAAGACGCCAGCGTCATCGCCAACATCGTGCATGCGGTGAACCCGCAGCCGGACGACGTCGTCATTGAAATCGGTCCCGGCCTGGGCGCGATCACCAAGCCGCTGCTGGCGGCGCTCAAGCACTTGCACGTGGTGGAGATCGACCGCGACATCATCAGCCGCCTGCAAAAGGAGTTTCCGGCCGAGCGTCTGAGCATCCACGCCGGCGACGCGCTGGCCTTCGACTTCGCCTCCGTGGCGGAGGGCAAGCTGAAGATCGTCGGCAATCTGCCCTACAATATTTCCACGCCCTTGCTGTTCCATCTGGCCACTTACGGCCAGAAAGTCACCGACATGCATTTCATGTTGCAAAAAGAGGTGATTGAACGCATGGTGGCGGAGCCGTCCACCGCCGATTACGGCCGGCTGACGGTGATGTTGCAGTACCGTTTTGAAATGGAGAATATCCTGCACGTGCCGCCGGAAGCGTTCTGGCCGCCGCCGAAGGTGGATTCCGCCGTGGTGCGGATGATTCCGGCGCCGGGCCGCTGCGGCGTGGCCAGCGACGAGCTTCTGCTGGAGCAGGTGGTGACCACGGCGTTCTCGCAGCGGCGCAAGACGCTGAAGAACAATCTGAAGGGCCTGCTGGACGCGGACGGTTTCGCCGCGCTGGAAATGGACCCCGGATTGCGGCCGGAGAATCTGCCGGTGGAGGATTACGTCCGCCTGGCCAATTATCTGAGCGCGAAAGGCCACAAGGCCAAACGTCAGTAACGGGGCTTTGGCAACGTAAAAAAATACGAGCGGGCGTTCAGCGCCCGCCGCACTACAAAGAGTCGTCCGTCCCCGTCCTTGTCGGCGGGGGCTGTCTATCACAGGAAGTGAAAAAGGAGAAACTTCATGCGTATTCGCTCCACCCTGATCTGTGCCGCCACTCTGGGCGCCTTCTGCGCCGCTCCGGCCATGGCAGCCGAACTGACCGGCACCCTGAAGAAGATCAAGGATTCCGGCGTGATCGTCCTGGGCAACCGCGACGCGTCCATTCCGTTTTCCTACTACGACAACAACCAGAAGCCGGTGGGCTACTCGGTGGACTTGGCCAACAAAGTGGTCGAGCAGGTGAAAAAAGAGCTGAAAATGCCCAACCTGCAGGTCAAGTACAATCTGGTGACCTCGCAGACCCGCATCCCGTTGGTGCAGAACGGCACCGTGGACCTGGAGTGCGGCTCCACCACCAATAATGTGGAGCGTCAGAAGCAAGTGGCGTTCTCGGTGGGCATCTTCGAGATCGGCACCCGTTTGCTGACCGCCAAGACCTCGGGCATCAAGGACTTTCCGGATCTGAAGGGCAAGAACGTGGTGACCACCGCCGGCACCACCTCCGAGCGCCTGATCAAGGCGATGAACGCCGACAAGAAGCTGGGCATGAACATCATCTCGGCCAAGGATCACGGCGAATCCTTCCTGATGCTGGAGTCCGGCCGCGCCGCGGCGTTCATGATGGACGACGCGCTGCTCTACGGCGAGATGGCCAAGGCCAAGAGCCCGGCCAACTGGGTGGTGACCGGTAAGGCCCAGTCCTACGAGATCTACGGCTGCATGATGCGCAAGGAAGACCCCGCCTTCAAGAAGGTGGTGGACGCCGCGCTGAGCAACACCTTCAAGTCCGGCGAGGTCAACAAGATCTACGCCAAGTGGTTCACCAGCCCGGTGCCGCCCAAGGGCCTGAACCTGAACTTCCCGATGTCCGATGAGTTCAAGGAGCTGATCGCCAAGCCGACCGACAAGTCTGCCGAGCAGATGTAAGTCGCGGTTGGCGCGCCGCCGCCCCGTCCTCCCCGCTGTCTGGCGCGGAGCCCGGGGCGCGCGGCCGTACCCGCTTTCTTTGTGTGTGGCCGGGCGTTTGCGCCGGCCGCGGCCCGCCTGCGCATGAGCGCGCCCGGCGGGCTGGCGTTGTGGGAGTGAAGCATGAATTACCACTGGGACTGGATGGTGTTTTTCAAGTCCACCGGGGTGGGTAGCGAGATCTATCTGAACTGGTTCGTCACCGGCCTGGGCTGGACCATCGCCGTGGCGCTGGCTGGCTGGGCGATCGCCCTGGCCTTGGGCTCGGTGCTGGGCGTGATGCGCACGGTGCCGAATCGCTGGGTGGCCGGCATCGCCGCCGCCTATGTCGAGTTGTTCCGCAATGTGCCCTTGCTGGTGCAATTATTCGTCTGGTACTTCCTGATCCCGGACCTGCTGCCCGAGGGCGCGCAGACCTGGTTCAAGCAGGACCTGGCGCCGGCCACATCCGCCTTCTTGTCGGTGGTGGTGTGTCTGGGCCTGTTCACCGCGGCGCGGGTGTGCGAACAGGTGCGCACCGGCATCGAAGCTTTGCCGCTGGGGCAGCGCAACGCTTCGCTGGCCATGGGTTTCTCCCTGGCGCAAACCTATCGCCACGTGTTGCTGCCGCAGGCTTTCCGCATCATCATTCCGCCGCTGACCAGCGAGTTTCTGAATATTTTCAAGAACTCCTCGGTGGCCTCGCTGATCGGCCTGATGGAACTGCTGGCGCAGACCAAGCAGACCGCGGAGTTCTCCGCCAACATCTTCGAGGCCTTTACCTTGGCCACCATCATCTATTTTGTGCTCAATATGAGCCTGATGACGCTGATGGCCTGGATTGAACAGCGGGTGCGCATTCCCGGCATGATGGGGGGCAAATGATGGATTTCGATTTCAGCCAGATCGGCCCGGCCTTGCCGGGACTGTGGCAGGGCATGCAGCTGACGCTGAAGCTGCTGGTGATGGCGGTGGTGGGCGGCGTGGTGCTGGGCACTCTGCTGGCGCTGGCCAGGCTGTCCGACAACCGGGTGCTGGCGCCGTTGGCCAAGTTCTACGTCAATTACTTCCGTTCGATTCCGCTATTGCTGGTGATCTCCTGGTTCTACCTGGTGGTGCCGCTGTTGCTGAACTGGATCACCGGCAATTTCGAGCCGGTGGGGGCGTTCACTTCCTGCTTGGTGGCTTTCGTGATGTTCGAGGCGGCGTATTTCTCCGAGATCGTCCGCGCCGGCATCCAGGCCATTCCCAAGGGACAGGCCGGCGCCGCCTACGCGCTGGGCATGAATTACGGCCAGGTGATGCGTCTGGTGATTCTGCCGCAGGCCTTTCGCAAGATGACGCCGCTCTTGCTGCAACAGTCCATCATCCTGTTCCAGGACACTTCGCTGGTGTACGCTGTCGGCTTGATGGATTTTCTCAACACCGCCCGCTCCAAGGGCGACGTCGTCGGCTTGCCGCATGAGTTCCTGCTGTTTGCCGGCGCAGTCTATTTCGTGATCAGTTTCGGCGCTTCGCGGCTGGTGAAGCGTATGCAAAAGAGGTTGGCTGTATGAGCGCAATGATTTCCCTGAAGCAAGTCAGCAAATGGTATGGCCAGTTCCAGGTCCTGACCGATTGCACCACCCAGGTCGCCAAGGGCGAGGTGGTGGTGGTGTGCGGGCCGTCCGGCTCCGGCAAATCCACCCTGATCAAGTGCGTGAACGCGCTGGAGCCGTTCCAGAAGGGCGAGATCATCGTCGACGGCATTTCGGTGGGGGCGCCCAAGACCGATCTGCCCAAGCTGCGCAGCCGCGTGGGCATGGTGTTCCAGCACTTCGAACTGTTCCCGCATCTGTCCATTACCGAGAATCTGGCCATCGCCCAGGTCAAGGTGCTGGGCCGCGGCCAGGACGAGGCGCGCGACAAGGGCTTGAAATTGCTGGACCGGGTGGGACTGAAGGCGCATGCCGACAAGTTTCCCAGCCAGCTGTCCGGCGGCCAGCAGCAGCGGGTGGCGATTGCGCGCGCGCTGGCGATGGATCCGATAGCGATGCTGTTCGACGAGCCCACCAGCGCGCTGGACCCGGAGATGATCAACGAAGTGCTGGACGTGATGACCGAACTGGCGCACGAGGGCATGACCATGATGTGCGTGACTCACGAGATGGGCTTTGCCCGCCGCGTGGCCAATCGCGTGATCTTCATGGACCAGGGCCATATCGTGGAGGATTGCGACAAGGACGAGTTCTTCGGCAATCTGGACGGCCGTTCCGAGCGCGCCCGTCACTTCCTGTCCAAGATCCTGCAGCACTAAGAACCTATTCACGATCTAGCGAGACAAGGCGAAAACGGGCGAAAAAGCGGAATGTACAGGTGGTACATGAGCATTTTGAGCTTGGTTTCAACGCCGTATCGCCGACGCGCAGCAGATCGTAAACAGCTTCTAAGCCAGGTTCTGGTCAAAGTAAAAGCCCGCCGTTTGGCGGGCTTTTCGTTTGGACGGCGCGATCAGTTGCCGTTCTTGATCTGTTGGCTGACCTGGTTCTCCTCCTGATTCAGCGTTTTTTGCTCCTGCTTGGTGATGTGGCCGTGATCGAGTTTGGCCATGTCTTGCTCCTGCTGGCGGATGTCGCGGTCTTCGCCGTGCAGCTTGCGCGCTTCGTCGCGGCTGATCTTGCCTTCCTTCAGTTCGCGGTGAATGCGGCGGTCCTGATGATGCAGGCGCTGATTGACTTCCTCGCGGCGCGGATGCTCCTTCTGCCATTCGGATTCGGCCCGGGCCTGGGCGGCGAGCAATAGGCTGGCGGCGAGCAGGCCGGTCAGCAGCAGGGGGCGAGCGTTCGTTTTCATCTTGATCTCCTGGGATGGCAATGATTGCCAGATGTCATCCTAGAAGGGGGCAGGGCAAGTGTTTGTTAAGGCTGTTTAATCTGTGTTGCCCGCGGCGGGCTTAGACATGAAAACTAAGAAATCTCCGTCCGCGGGCGCATGGCGGTTCAGAAAATCCAGTTTGGCTGCGCGGTCCAGCCGCTTGAACGCGTATTCGGCCTTCAGTGCCTCGGAGCGGCCTGCGCAGACCAGCACCAGGGCCAGCGCCTGCGGCGGGTTGAGCCGGGTGTAGCGCGCGCCCTTGCCGGCGGCGTGCTGGGCGTAGCGGCGCGCCACATCGGTGGTGACGCCGGTGTAGAGTGCGCCGTCGCGGCAGCGCAGCACATATAAAAACCAGGGCCGGGGGGAAGCCCGGCCCTGCGTGTCCCGCGCGTCGGCGGATTTAGATGCTGGCATCCAGATTGGCCAGCGGGCTGATCAGCACCCGTTCGGTGCGGTTGCCCTTTTGCACGGTGACGCGCAGCTTCCATTCGCCGACGGTGATTTCATCGCCTTCGCGCGGAATGCGCTCCAGGCAGTCCATCAGCAGGCCGGCCACGGTGTGGAAGTCTTCGTCTTCGAAGTCGCCCAGCACGATGTGCTGCTCCAGCGTCACCAGCTCCAGGCTGCCTTCCACGTCGAAGCTGCCGTCGGCCTGCGGCACGATGGCCGGCAGTTCGTGACGCTCGTGTTCCTCCGGAAACTCGCCGGCGATCGCCTCCATCAAGTCCTTCTGGGTGACGATGCCTTCCAGGCTGCCGAACTCGTTGACCACGAAGGCCATGTCCGCCGAGTGCTGGCGGAAGCTCTCCAGCGCCTTGAGCACGGTGACGGTTTCCGGCAGCACCAGCGGCTGGCGCAGCGCGGCGTCGATATTCATGTCGCCGCCGTCCAGCAACTGGGTCAGCAAGTCCTTGCGCGCGACGATGCCTTGAGGCTCGTCGATGCTGCCGTCCTTGATCACCACCAGTCGAGAGTAAGGACTGTCGCGCAGCACTTTGCGCTGCGCGTCCTGGCTCTGGCTCAGGTCCAGGCGGTGCACGTCGGCGCGCGGCGTGGCGATCACGCGGATCGGCCGCTCGGCCAGGGTCAGCACGCTGTGTATCATCGCGCGTTCGTTCTGGGCGAAAGCTTCCTGCGGCTCGGCGTCCTTGCTGTCCTCCACCTTGCCTTCGTCGGCGCTGGGGCTGGTCAGCTTGCTGCCCATCAGGCTGAGCACCGCGTTGGCGGTGCGTTCACGCAAGGACTGGTTGCGGTTCAGGTAGCGGATGCGATTGGCCTGCGACACCTGGTTGAAGGCTTCAATCAGCACCGAGAAGCCGATGGCCGCGTACAGATAGCCCTTGGGAATATGGAAGCCGAAGCCTTCCGCCACCAGGCTGAAGCCGATCATCAGCAGGAAGCCCAGACACAGCATCACCACGGTGGGGTGGGCGTTGACGAAGGCGGTCAGCGGTTTGCTGGCGGCGATCATCATCAGCATGGCGACGATGACGGCCAGCATCATCACCGGCAGGTGTTCGGCCATGCCGATGGCGGTGACTACCGAGTCGATGGAGAATACCGCGTCCAGCACCAGAATCTGGGCGACGACGGTGCCGAAGGCGGCGTAAGCCTTCTGGCCGTTGCTCTTCACTTCATCCACGCCTTCCAGGCGTTCGTGCAGTTCCGTGGTGGCTTTGAACAACAGGAATACACCGCCGCCCAGCATGATGAGATCGCGCCCGGAGAAGGGCTGGCTGAGCACGTGGAACAGCGGCGAGGTCAGCGTCACCAGCCAGGAGATGCTGGCCAGCAGCACGAGACGCATAATCAGGGCGAGCGACAGGCCGGTGATGCGGGCGCGGTCGCGTTGGTGCGGGGGGAGCTTTTCCGCCAGGATGGCGACGAAGATCAGGTTGTCAACGCCCAGCACCACCTCCAGGATGATCAGCGTGAGGAGGCCAAGCCAGGCGGAAGGGTCAGACAGCCACGAAACGTCCATGATGAAAACGAAGATTCCTTATAGATAAAAACGGGGTAAAAATAGCACAGTCGGGGCGCGATTAACAAAAATCCATTGCGCCCGGCCGCGGCGGCAAGAAAAAACCCCGCCGAGGCGGGGTGGCTCGGGAGGCGGTTTACAAGCCGCCGTAGGAATGCAGGCCGGCCAGGAACATATTGACGCCGAGGAAGGCGAAGCTGGTGACGAACAAGCCCACCACCGCCCACCATGCCAGCGGCGCGCCGCGCCAGCCCTTGACCAGGCGGATATGCAGCCAGGCGGCGTAGTTCAGCCACACGATCAAGGCCCAGGTTTCCTTCGGGTCCCAGCTCCAGTAACCGCCCCAGGCGTCGGCGGCCCACATCGCGCCCAGAATGGTGGCGATGGTGAAGAACAGGAAGCCGACGGCGATGGCCTTGTACATCACCTCGTCCAGCACTTCGGCCGGCGGCAGCTTGTCCTTGAGCCAGCCCTTCAGCGCCAGCAGTTCGGCGATGCCGAGCATGGCTGCGATGGCGAAGGCGCCGTAGCCGACGAAGTTGGCCGGCACGTGTATCTTCATCCACCAGGATTGCAGCGCCGGGATCAGCGGCTGGATCTCATGGGCCTGGCGGTCGAAGGTGTACCACAGGATGAAGCCGACCGAGGCGCAGATCACCAGCAGCACGAAGGCGCCCATCTGGCGCGCCGCGTACTTGGCCTCGTAGTACAGATACATCAGCGCGGTGATCAGCGTGAACAGCACGAAGACTTCGTAGAGGTTGGAGACCGGGATGTGGCCGATGTCCGGGCTGATCAGATAGCTTTCGTACCAGCGGGTGAACAGGCCGGCGAGACCCATGACCGACGCGGCCCAGGTCAGGCCGCTGCCCATGCGGTTCAGCGTGTCGGAGCGGGTCAGCAAGCCGGCCCAATACGAGAAGGCGGCCAGGAAGAACAGCGTGCACATCCACATGATGGAGGATTGGCTGGACAGCATGTATTTGAGCAGGAAGGCGGTCTGGCCGCGCGCCAGCTCGTGCTGATACACCTGGATCGCCAGCAGCGAGATACAGCCGGCCAGCGGGAAGAACCAGCGCCAGGCTTTCCAGAACCAGCCCAGGCCGATCAGTCCCAGCGCGGAGCCGGCCAGGATGGCCTGTTCGTAGCCGTCCATGTAATGGTTGTACAGCGCGTAGCTGTAGCCGGCGGCGGCCAGCACCAGCAGCGCGTAGAGCCAGTCGGCCGGGGTCAGCCGTTTCAGTAGCGGCTGCCGCGAGAAAGAAGCGTGGGCCAGTTCCATCATGCACCTCGTACCAGCTGTTTGATAAGTTGAGTATGGCGCGCAAAGTCGCCGTCCAGATCGCGATTATGCCGGTTTGACGTCATCGCGACCCGTACTTTGGAACCGTTGACGCGCACCCACAGGCGCAGCTCGCGCACATAGAACATCAGGATGATGCCGAAAACCAGCAGCACCGAGCCCAGATAGACCAAGGTCTTGCCGGGCGAGCGGGTCAGTTGCAGTCCGGAGGCCTGCACCTGCTCGAAGCCTTCCAGCTGCAGGAAGACCGGCGCGCCGTAGTCGTGCAGCGAGCTGGCCGCCACCAGGCTGTCCAGCAAGAAGCGGTAATGCTCGCTGTCCAGCTTCATCGGCGGCAGGCCGGCTTTTTCGTCGGCCACCGACATCACGTCCACCACCGCGCCTTGCAGGATCTTGATATAGGTTTGCGCCACCGCCTGGCGCTTGTCCTGCGGCACGCGGTCGTCCAGGAATTTCTCCAGGCCGACGAAGCCGCTGTCGCCAAAGCGCGCCAGCACCCATTTGACGCTGTCGGTGAACTGCTGCTGCATCGCCGGGCTGATGGCGTCGCCTTTCAGCGCCTTGTGCGCGGCGCGGCGGGCGATCTCATCGTAACGCGCCGGGTCCAGCAAGGCGGCGCGCAGGCGCATGAAGCGCTCCACGCTCATCTCCTCGTCCAAGGGGATGCGCACGTACTGGAACGGTTCGGCCACGGTCTTGCGCACGCCGGCCATCATATAGCTGGCGCCGTCCTGCTGGATGGGCGCCATATAATGCATGAACTCCACCGCCTGGCCCTGGGCGTCGCGCAGCTTGAAGCTGATCGACGGGCCCTGGTTTTTCAGCTGCTTGTCCTGTTTGACCTCGCGCGCGTCGTGCATGCGCTGCGACAGCGTGCGCTGGCCTTCCTGCGGCTTGCCGATGTTTTCGATATTGAAGACGCGCAGCTCGCCCACTTCCAGCGTGTAGTCCTTGCCGTTGGCTTTCAGCGGCTGGCTGGACATCGACACCGCCGGAATCTCGGTCGGACGCGCTTGCGGCGCGGCCAGATTCCAGGCCTTGAACTTGAGCGGGGACGCGCCGTCGCCGAAGCTGGACTGGTAGATGGCGATGCCGTCGACGATCAGCGGGTGGTTGACCTTGACCGTGGCCTCGGTGGTTTTGCCGCTGGCCTTGTCGGTGACCACGATGTCGCTGGCGAACAGCTTGGGCATGCCGTTGCTGTAGTAATCGACGTGGAACTTCTTCAGGGTGATGATGAAGGGCAGTTCCTGCACCAGATAGCCGTTGCCGGCGTTGAGGAAGGTGACGTCGGCGCTCTTGTTCTCCGCGATGGTGACGTTGCCGCGGAAGGACAGATTGTTCGAGCCCAGCCGGCTGGCCGCCGGAATCTGGTTTTGCGGCACGTCGCGGGTCTCCGGCACCACGCGGCCGGTGAGCTCGCCGATTTTCAGCGGCAGGTTGCCGTCCAGCAGGCCGCCGATGCAGATCACCACCAGCGCGATGTGGGCGAAGAAATAACCGAGCTTGCCGGCCGCGCCCTTCTTGGCCGCCAGCACCAGGCCGCCGTCGGCGCGAGGCTGCTCCTTGAGACGGAAGCCTTGCGCCTGCAAATAGGCGCGCGCGGCGTCGGCGTCGAAGCCTTCGGCCTGGAAACTGACGCTGTGCTTCATCGCCGCCAGGGAGTTGTCGGAGGCTTTTTCGCGGTAGGCGCGCATGTCCTTGATGAAGCCGGGACCGTTGCGCAGAATGCACAAGCTGGTGGACAGCACCAGGAAGGTGAGGATGGTGAGGAACCACGCCGAATGGTAGACGTCGTACAAGCCTAGCCATTCAAACGCTTGAAACCAGAATTGCCCGAACTCGAAAGCGTAGTTGGGATAGGGTTCGTTCTGTTTCAGAACCGTCCCGATCACCGAGGCGATGGCCAAGATGGTCAGCAGGCCGATGGCGAATCGCATCGAACTGAGCAACTCATACCAGGCGTGAGCCAGGCTGTTGCGGCTAGTTTTTTTCATAGTGGCGTAAAGTGCAAAAAGGAAAGCCCGTGGACGGGTCTTCCCTTTTGAGCCGGCGTGCCGGGCAAAGTTGCCGGCGCGCCCCGGAGCGCGGGCGGCGGAGCCCCCGCAGGGGCGGCCCCTGAGGGGCCGTCAGGCTCGGCCGGTGCGGCCGGGCTGCTCAACGCTTAGCGCAAGCCGGAAATGTATTCGGCCACCGCTTTCATTTCGGCGTCGCTCATGCGATTGGCGATGTCCTGCATCGGGCCGTTCTTGCGGTTCGCGCCGCCCTTGAATTCGTTCAGCTGCTTGACGATGTAGCCGGCGTGCTGGCTGCCCAGACGCGGATACTGGTCGGGCAGGCCCTTGCCGGCGGGACCGTGGCAGGACATACAGGCGGGAACCTGAGTGCCGGCGTTGCCGACGCGGTAAATCTTGGCGCCCAGCGGCATTTGCGCCTTGTCGGAGGCTTCGCGGTCCTTCGGCTTCTGCTCGCTGTAGTAGGCGGCGACATTGCGCATATCGTCCTCGGACAACATGGAGGCCATGCCCAGCATGGTCGGGTCCTTGCGCACGCCGGCCTTGAACGCCTTTAACTGGGTGTACAGATAGTGCGCGTTCTGACCCGCCAGCGTGGGGTTGGCCGCGGCTACGCTGTTGCCGTCAGTGCCGTGGCAAGCCGCGCAAACCGTTTCTACGATCTGTTTGGCCTTCACCGGGTCCGCCTTGACGGCTACCGGCGCAGCCGCCAACGCGTTTCCGGCCAGGGTTGCAGCCGCCATCGCCAACAGCATCATACGTTTCATGGTCGCTCCTTTAGGGGCTATCCCTAAATATCTGTAAAAGTGGCAATTTCAAACCTGCTATTCTATACCAACTGATTTCACCCTTACTACTATGTCGACTTTTCAAAACGCCCGATTTTATACCACCGTCAACCACATGAAGGACTTGCCGCCTACCCGAGCGGAGGTCGCTTTCGTGGGACGCTCCAATGCCGGCAAGTCCAGCGCCATCAACACATTGGCCAATCACGGCCGCCTGGCGCGGGTGTCCAAGACGCCGGGCCGCACCCAGCACATCAATTTTTTTGAGCTGGGTAACGAATGTTTTCTAGTCGATTTGCCCGGTTATGGCTATGCCGAGGTGCCTGAAGCGGTTCGCGCGCACTGGGTGGAACTGCTGGGACGCTATCTGCAGTCGCGCCAGAGCCTGATCGGTCTGCTGTTGATCATGGACGCACGCCATCCTTTGAAAGAGCTGGACCGCAAGATGCTGGAGTTCTTCCGGGTGAACCGGCGACCGGTGCATATCCTGTTGTCCAAAGCCGACAAACTGTCGCGCCAGGAGCAATCCAAGGTGCTGGCCCTGGTCAAGAGCGAGCTGAAAGACTATCCGGACGTCAGCGTGCAGATGTTCTCCAGCCTGAAGAAAAGCGGGGTAGAGGACGTGGAGCGGGTGGTGAACGGCTGGTTCGAGCAGTACATGGGACAGCCGGCCGCGGACGAGGCCGCGCCGCCGGAACTTTAGGAACAGGCCCGCACCTAAACAAGCAGGTGGCCAACACCTCCCGCTTGCCTCCCTGAGCGGGGCCTGGATTGATCAGGCTTACCCCGGCAGCAGCTTGCCGGGGTTTTTTATCGTCGGCGGAAACGAAAAAGGCGAAGGAGATTTCTCCTTCGCCTTTGTCATGAACCCGGCTTGATGGCTTACAAGCTGGTGACTACGGTCTCCACGTGCAGGTTCTCGGCGGCGTTGCGCACCGCGTCGCTGGAGCGGAAAGGCCCCAGGCGCACTTTGTAGACGCCTTCCTGATTCACGATGCCAAGTTTGGACTCGTACTTGTCGTCCATCTCGCCCAGCATTTTCTGCACCATCGCCTCGGCGTTGGACAGTTTGGAGAAGCTGCCCAGTTGCAGATACTTGGGCGTGTCTTCTACGCGTCGCGCGGTGTTGACGGGACGGGTGCTGGCGATGTTCTCGCCGCCGGCGTCCGGCCATACGCGTTCGATGGCGATCTTGGCGCTGCCTTGCTTGATGAAGCCCAGGCGGTAGGCCGCCGCGTAGGACAGGTCCATCAGGCGGCTCTTGTGGAAGGGGCCGCGGTCATTGACGCGCACCACCACGGATTTGCCGTTGTTCAGATTGGTGACCCGGGCGTAGCTCGGGATCGGCAGCGTAGGATGGGCGGCGGTCATGGCGAACATATCGTATTTCTCGCCGGAGGACGTCTTGCGGCCGTGGAACTGCTTGCCGTACCAGGAGGCGCGGCCCGTGGCTTGATAGGGCTTTTCGCGCGTGTCGGGACGGAAGCTCATTCCCAGCGCCGTGTAGGGCAGATTGGCCGACTTGATCAGCGGCTCTTCCTGCGGCACGGCGTCCGGCACCAGGTTCAGGTTGACCGGGATATGGTCCGCGGGACCATCGTTCTGGAAATAAGCTCCATTCTTGGCAACGGTTTTCTTGTTGCCGGTCGACGAGGACGCCGACTGGTTGGTGGCGCTGGCCGTCTTCACGGTGGAACAGGCCACGAGTACGAGACTGACGAACACAAGCCACAGCCATCGGAGTACTGATTGCATAGATCTCCCTTATGCTGTCGGAACCACTGCAAAACCTTGGCGCGCCGTTTCAACGTCGGCGCTTCGCGCTTGCTTGCAAGCGCCAAGTCCAGGCTTTCCAGAGTCCCTTGTTGGGCCGATCTGCGAACCGCTTCAGCTTCCCCCTGCGAAATCGAGCTGTCGCCAAGCCTCGAACACCGTCACCGCGACCGCGTTCGAAAGATTGAGACTTCTTGATTCTGGACGCATCGGCAAACGAATCCTCTGCTGCGGAGGCAAAGACTCCAGCACTTCAGGCGGCAGACCGCGGGATTCGGGACCGAACAAAAAAACGTCCCCAGGTTGATAGGATATCCGGTCATGGCGCTCGGAGCCCTTGGTGGTGGCGGCGAAAATACGCCGTCCGCGCAAAGTCTCTTGACAAGCCGCCCAATCCTCATGAACCACTACGCGAGCGTACTCGTGGTAATCGAGTCCCGCGCGTCGAAGCTTGGCGTCCTCCAAAGGGAAGCCCATGGGTTTGACCAGATGCAGTTCACAGCCGGTGTTGGCACATAAACGAATCACATTGCCCGTGTTGGGCGGTATTTCCGGCTGAAAAAGAATTACAGTGAACATCGTTGGCAGCCTGGATTGTTCCAAAGAATCAAAATCTTGGTCAAGTTTTAGGAGAAAAGGCCCTGGCGAGCACCCAGCCATCGACCCGTTTTGCCCCCTGTTTTTTCAAAATTTCGGCCAGCGCCGACAGGGTGGCGCCGCTGGTGGCGACGTCATCGACAATGGCGATGGAAAGCCCGTCACAGCGGCAATTTACGCCGAAAGCATGGCGGAGGTTTTTCCGGCGTTCGGCGCGCCCGAGCGAGGCCTGGGACGGAGTGTTGTATTTTCGCCAACAAACCTCGGCGCTCAAACGGCTCGCCATTGTAGCAGCGAATGCTTTTGCCAACTCATGACTTTGATTGAAACCGCGCTCGGCAAGTCGTTCTTTTGCCAGTGGAACGGGAATGACAAGGTGATAGTCTTGGCGGCGCGGACGGGCGAAATCGGCGAGCAGGCCGCTAAGCGCCGCGCCCATCTGCAGCTGTTTTCCGTATTTGAAGGCGTGGATCAGCGCGGCGAGCGGGTAGTCGAAGCAGTAGGGCGCGTACAGCGCGTCGAAGGCGGGCGGGCGGCGTTGGCATTGGCCGCACAGGCCGGAAACCGGCAGGGGTTCGGCGCAGCGCGCGCATTGCGCGGACGGCAGCGCCGGCAGCCGGCGGCGGCAGTCGGCGCAGAAACCCCGGCTTGCCCGCCAATCCCCGCAGAGCCAGCAGGGTTGATTAAATATTGTGCACTTGTCAATTATGAGGCTTGTCAGGTTTGACAGCATGGCGCCCTCCCCAGCAAGATGCGCTGATTCGCCCCACGCCCGGCCGGGCGTGGCACTCTGACGGTCCTGACGGCGCAAGCCGGAATTATCCTTGCCTGATCAAGGTCTTCCATCGCCGGACAGCGACCACAGCCAGGATAGACCATGCATTCTTCCGCTATCGAATTCAAGCCTTCCGCCACCCCGCACCCGGAGTCTCCCAGCTGGACTGTGGCGGAAATCGAAACCCTGCTGGCGCTGCCCTTCATGGAGCTGGTGTTTCGCGCGGCCGAGATTCATCGTCAGTTTTTCGACCCCGCCAAAGTGCAGCTGTCCACGCTGATTTCCATCAAGACCGGCGGCTGTCCGGAGGACTGCGGCTACTGTCCGCAATCGGCGCATCACGACACTCCGGTGCCCAATCAGCCGATGCTGACGGTTGATGAAGTTTTGAGCGCCGCGCGCGCGGCCAAGGCCAACGGCGCCAGCCGCTTTTGCATGGGCGCGGCCTGGCGCGGCCCCAAGGACGCGGACTTGGAGAAAACTTTGGAAATGGTCAAGGAAGTCAAAGCCTTGGGCCTGGAAACCTGCGCCACTTTCGGTTTGCTGAAGGGAGGCCAGGCGGAAAAACTGAAGGCGGCGGGCCTGGATTATTACAATCACAATCTGGACACCTCGCCGGACAAATATTCCGATATCATTGCCACGCGCGACTACGAAGACCGCCTCGACACTTTGGGAAAAGTACGCAGCGCCGGTCTGTCGGTGTGCTGCGGTGGTATTGTTGGCATGAATGAAACCCGCAACGATCGCGCAGGTCTGATTGCACAGCTAGCGAATCTTGAGCCGCAACCGGAATCGGTGCCTATCAACAAGCTGGTCAAGGTTGAGGGCACGCCGCTGGAAGGCGCCGCGCCGCTGGACTGGACCGAGTTTGTGCGCACCATCGCGGTGGCCCGCATCGTGATGCCCAAAACCTATGTGCGATTGTCCGCCGGACGCCGTGAAATGGATGAGTCCACGCAGGCTTTGTGCTTCCTGGCCGGGGCCAATTCCATCTTCTACGGGGACAAGCTGTTGACCACCGGCAACCCCGAGGTGGACGCCGACCGGCTCTTGCTGGAAAAGCTTGATCTGACGCCGCTTTGAGCGGTTTGGGCGGCGGATTCGCGGGCGATGTAAAAAATGTATATATAAGGAATAGCTTGGGCGGACGGCGAGGCCGGTTTCCGCCAAGCCCATTACACGGGATATTTCGAGCCGATATGCGCCTTCAAGACCTGCCTGCCGCCCTGATGGATCTTTCCGCCACCCACCGCCGCCGCCAACGCGCGGTCGTCGACAGCCCGCAGGGGGTTGAAGTGGTGGTGGACGGACGTTCCTATGTTTCTTTCGCCAGCAACGATTACCTCGGGCTGGCCGATCACCCGGCCCTGGTGCGCGCCGCGCAGCAGGGCCTAGAGCGTTGGGGAGTGGGCGGCGGTTCATCGCATCTGCTGGCCGGCCACTTCAGCGTGCAGCAAGAAGCCGAGGAGGCGCTGGCGGAATTCGTCGGCCAGCCGGCGGCATTATTGTTCGGCTCCGGCTACGCGGCCAATCTGGCGATTGTCAGCAGCTTGCTGGATCGCGGCGACGCGGTGTTCGCCGACCGGCTGAACCACGCCTCGCTGAACGACGCCTGTAGGCTGAGCCGCGCCGAGTTCAAACGCTTCCATCACAACGATTTGACGCAGCTGGAGCGCTTGCTGGCCGAGTCCGACGCCAAAACCAAGCTGATCGCGGTGGAGTCGGTGTACAGCATGGACGGCGACGAAGCGCCGCTGCCCGCGCTCTTGGCGCTGGCCGAGCGTTACGAGGCCTGGCTGTACGTGGACGACGCCCATGGTTTCGGCGTGCTGGGCGAGGGCCGCGGCGCGCTGGCCGAGCACGGCCTGTCCAGCCCGCGCCTGATTTACATGGCGACCCTGGGCAAGGCCGCCGGCGTGGCCGGCGCCTTCATCGCCGGCGGCGCTGATCTGGTGGAATGGCTGATCAATGCGGCCCGCAGCTATATCTACACCACTTCCCAGCCGCCGGCGCTGGCCTGTGCGATCTTGGCCAGCCTGCGCCTGATTGCCGAGGCCGACGAGCGGCGCGCGCGCTTGCGCGAATCGATAGCAATCATCAAATCCGGACTATCCGAGTCCAAATACTCCGCAGGGGCTTCCCGAACGCCGATTCAGCCACTTATCATAGGCGGCGATGAACAGGCGTTGGCCTTGGCCGCCCGTCTGCGCGACCAGGGTTTGTGGGTGCCGGCGATCCGCCCGCCCACGGTGGCCGCAGGGACGGCGCGCTTGCGTCTGTCCTTGTCGGCCATGCACCAGCCGGAACACTTGCAGCGCCTGCTGTCCTGTATTCAGCACGCCGCGGCGTCCTGAGCCGACGCGCCCATGGGGAGGGGCGCGCCGGCATGGCCGGATTTTCCAGCTAACTCATACTACGATAATCACATGAAGAGCATGGCTGAATATCTGGCGACGCCAGAGCAGGCCGCCGCTATGGCGCTGTCTCTGCTGCAAGAGCAGGGAGGGGTGCGCGTTGCCGCGGTCTGGCGGCAGCTGGGGGCGGCTTGGCAGCTTTTGGCCGCGCTGGGCGACGCCGACGCCTTGCCCGGCGCGGAAGCGCTGGCGAGCGGGGACAGGCTGGACGCCGGCTGCGAGGCGATGCCCTTGCGCGCCGGCGAGCAAGTGCTGGGTTGGCTGGTGTGGCGCGGCGACGCCGGTCCGGCGTTGAATCCGTCCGCCGCCTTGCTGTGCGCCCATCTGCTGTGCGCGCGGCTGGGCGCGGAGCAGGTGGCCTCGCGCGAGGCCAACGAGGCCTTGTTCGATATTTCTCAGCTGGCCGAAGAGTGCGGCACCATCGATCAGGTATTGCCCGGCCTGCACCGGCAGATGATGCGGCTGATGGACGCCAGCAACTTCTACATCGCCCTGTACGACGATGAAGCCCAGGTCATTCACTTTCCCTTCTACATAGACCAGCGCGATCCCGCGCCGCCCGCCAGCGACGCCATTTTCCCGCTGAGCGGCCACGCCCAGTCCCTGACCGCCTGGTTGATACGCGGCGGCAAGCCGGTGGTGTTGAGCCGGGAGCGCCTGCTGGAAGTGTGCCAGCAGGAGGGCCTGAGCCGGCAAGGGCTGTTGCCGGCCAGCTGGATGGGCGCGCCGCTGGCCAATGCCGGCGGCCATGTCATCGGCGCGGTGGTGCTGCAGCTGTACGAGGATCAAACGCCGCTGACCTCGGCCGAGCAGCAGTTGTTTCTGTTCGCCGCCCGCCATGTCGGCTTCGTGCTGGAGCGGGTCTTGCACCGCAGCCAGCTGGAGCGTCAGGTCTGGCTGCGCACCAGCGAGCTGGAGGGCGCCAACGCGAGGCTGCGCGCCGAGGTGGCCGAGCGCAAGCGCGCCGAGCGTTTCCAGGGCGCCTTGTTCCGGATCGCGGAACTGTCCAATACCAGCTTGTCGCTGGAGGCCTTTCTCGGCGGCCTGCACCGCTTGCTGGCCGAGATGGTACCGGCGCGCAATTGCCTGGTGGCCTTGTACGACCAGACCGAGGATTGCATCAGCTTCCCCTATTGCGCAGACGAATACGCGCCGCCGCTCAAGCCGCACCGGCCGGGCAAGGGCTTCGTCGAACAGGTGCTGCACAGCGGCCGGCCCTTGTTGATCGACCCCTATTCGCAACAGAATCGCCAGCCGGACGCCGACGAAGAACTGCCCCGGCCCAAGAGCTGGCTGGGCGTGCCCCTGTATTGCGGCACCGATCTTCTGGGCGTGCTGGCGGTGCAAAGCTATGAAGACGACGTGGTCTACAACTTCCGCGACCAAGAAGTGCTGGAGTTCGTCGCCAACCACATCGGCGCGGCGCTGACCCGGGTCAAGGCGCTGGAGAGCCTGCAAACCGCTTACGTGGAACTGGAGCAGCGGGTGCGTGAGCGCACCAGCGAGCTGGACGCGGTCAACGCCCAGCTGGAGTTCGACAGCCTGCACGATCCGCTGACCAAGCTGCCCAACCGCAGCTATTTTTCCAAGGCTTTGCGCCGGGCCTGGGAGGCGTACGCGAATGGCGGCGGCGAACGCTTCGCGGTGCTGTTCATCGATCTGGACCGCTTCAAGCTGGTCAACGACACCCTGGGCCATCTGGCCGGCGACCACCTCTTGTTCGAGGCCGGCGCGCGCATCCGCTCCTGCCTGCGTCATTACGATTTCCTGGCGCGGCTGGGCGGCGACGAATTCGCGGTGCTGATGTTCGGCATGGACGGCGGCGGCGACTGCGAGCGCATCGCCCAGCGTATCGTCAGCGAGTTCGAACGGCCGGTGATCCTGGCGGGGCGGGAGGTGTTCTCCACCGCCAGCGTCGGCGTGGTGCTGGCGGACCATGAGCATTACCACAAGGCCGACGATCTGCTGCGCGACGCCGACCACGCGATGTATTGCACCAAACAGCAAGGGCGGCAGGGCTATACCCTGTTCAACCACGAGTTGCGCATCAACCAGGCGGACCAACTGGCGATGGAGAGCGAACTGCGGCGCGCGCTGGAGGAGGAGGGGCAGCTGCAGCCGTATTTCCAGCCCTTCATCGACGGCGACAGCGGCGAGCTGGTGGGCTTCGAGGCCTTGGCCCGCTGGCAGCACCCGCAGCGCGGCCTGATTTCGCCCGGCCTGTTTTTACCCATCGCCGAGGAAAGCGGGCTGATCACCCGGCTGGACCGCTATATGCTGAACGCGGCCTGCGCCCAATTGAGCGCGTGGCGCGTTCAGGGCCGGGTGGGGCCGGAGGTGGCCTTGCACATCAATCTGTCCTCGGCCCATTTCCACGATCCGGAACTGGCGGCCTGGATAGGAGAGCGCATCCGGCATTACCGGCTGCCGCCGGCGACGCTGCACCTGGAAATCACCGAGAGCGCGCTGATCGATCAGCCGGAAATCGCCGCCACCGTGATGCACGCGCTGCATGAACTGGGCGTGAGGCTGGCGCTGGACGACTTCGGCACCGGCTATTCGGCGCTGTCCTATCTGCACCGCTATCGTTTCGATGTGCTGAAGATAGACCAGTCCTTCGTCTTCGATCTTGACCGCACCCAGGAGTCGGCGGCCATTGTGCGCGCCATCCTGGCGCTGGCCAAGGCGCTGGATCTGGAGGTGGTGGCCGAGGGCGTGGAAACCGCCGCCCAGCTGGCCATGCTCAAAAAAATGGGCTGCGGCAAGCTGCAGGGTTTCTACTTCGCCGCCCCGGCGCCGGCGGAGGGCGTGGACTGGGAGCGGCTGGCCCGCTTCCGGCAGGAGTTCCAGAGTGAGCGCTAGCGGATGGCGGCGTTGGCCGCTGGCGTTCAACCGCTGGCGCTACAATCTGTACGCGCCGGTCTACGACCGGGTGGCGCAGGCCTTCGCCGCGCGCCGGCGCCGCTCCATCGCCCTGCTCAACCCGCAGCCGGAGGAGCGCATCCTGCTGGTGGCGGCCGGCACCGGCCTGGATCTGGATTTCATGGTGCGTTGCCGACATGTGGCCGCCATCGACATCTCGGACGGCATGCTGGAGCGGCTGAGCGCCCACGCCGCGGCGCTGGGCATGGCGGTGGACGCCAGGGTGATGGACGCGCAGGCGCTGGATTTTCCCGACGCCAGCTTCGACGCGGTGGTCTTGCATTTGGCGCTGGCGGTGGTGCCGGACCCGCAAGCCTGCATCCGCGAAGTGGAGCGCGTGCTCAAGCCCGGCGGCCGGGCGGCGGTGTTCGACAAATTTCTGCCCGACGGCCGGCGGCCGTCCTTATTGCGCAGCGCCGGCAATCTGCTGTCGCGGGCGATCGCCACCGATATCAACCGCCGGCTGCAAGATATCCTGGCGGCTTGTCGTTTGAGCAAGGTTCATGACGAAGATGCCGGACTAGGTGGTTTCTTTCGCATCGCGATCTTGCGAAAATGAAGGTTTCACCCCATCTGGTCGTCCATGAGTCTGTTTGTTGAAACGCTGGGCCAAGGCCCGGACGTGGTCCTGTTGCACGGCTGGGGCCTGCATGGCGGCGTGTTCAGCCGCGTGGCGGCGCGCTTGGCCGCCAGTCATTGCGTGCATCTGGTCGATCTTCCCGGTCACGGCGCTTCCGCCCCGCTGGCCTCCTTCGACGCCGACGCGGTGGCCGATCTGCTGGACCAGGCCTTTCCATTGCCGCTGCAATTGGTGGGCTGGTCGCTGGGCGGTTTGATCGCCCAGCACTGGGCCGCTCGCCATCCGGACAAGATCAAAAGCCTGGCCTTGGTGGCGACCAGCCCGCGCTTCGTGCGCGACGACAGCTGGCCGCACGCGCAGGAGCGCAAGTCCATCGAAGCGGTGGCCGCCAGCCTGGACGGCGCCTTCGAACAGACGCTGGAGCGTTTTCTCGCCTTGCAGATGATGGGCGCGCCGTCGGCGCGCGACACCCTGAAGGCCTTGCGAGCGGACTTGTTCGCCCACGGCAGGCCGCAAGGCCTGTTGCCGGCGCTGGAACTGCTGCTGACGGCGGACGCGCGCGCGCTGGCCGGACGCATTCACTGCCCGGCGGGCCTGTTCTACGGCGCTCGCGACGCCATCACCCCGATAGGCGCCGGCCGTTGGCTGGCCGACGCGCTGGGCGACGCCCGGCTTTATGAATTTCCGCAAGCGTCGCACGCGCCGTTTCTGTCGCACGAAGCCGAATTCGTCGCCGCGCTTGCCCAGCATTTGGAAGCCCATGCATGACTGAAGCGTTTTACACCGACAAGGCGCGAGTGCGCGCCTCGTTCGAAAAGGCCGCCGCCAGTTACGACTCCGCCGCGGTCTTGCAGCGCGAAGTCTCCGACCGGATGTCCGAGCGGCTGGACTACATCAAGTTTCAGCCGCAAGTGGTGCTGGACGCCGGCGCCGGCACCGGCTACGGCTCGGCCCAGCTGCGCGCCCGCTACCCGGACGCGCGCGTGGTGGAGCTGGATCTGGCGCAGGCGATGCTGCAAGCCTCGCGCGCCAAGCAGCAAAGCGGCGACGGCCTGTTGAAGAAACTGTTCCGCCCCAGCCTGCCGTGGCAGGTGGTGGCCGACGTCGAGCGCCTGCCGCTGGCCGACGCCAGCGTGGACATGATCTGGTCCAGCCTCACCATCCAGTGGGTCAATGTGCCGGACAGCGTGTTCGCCGAATTCCGCCGCGTGTTGAAGCCCGAAGGCATGCTGATGTTTTCCACCCTGGGCCCGGACACCCTGCATGAGCTGCGCGGCGCTTTCGCCGGCGTGGATCGCGCCACCCACGTCAACCAGTTCATCGACATGCATGATCTGGGCGACGCGCTGATGCGGGCCGGTTTCGCCGAGCCGGTGATGGACATGGAGAAAATCGTGCTGACCTACGGCCGCGCCCGCGAGGTGATGGCGGACCTGAAGGCCATAGGCGCGCACAACGCCACCAGCGGCCGCGGCCGCGGCCTGATGGGCAAGCACGCCTGGCAGCGGGTGGAGGCGGCCTACGAGAGCCTGCGCCGCGACGGCAAGCTGCCCGCCACCTACGAGGTGGTGTACGGCCACGCCTGGAAGGGCGGCGACAAGAAGCTGGCCAAATTCAGCGAGGACGGCCGCCAGGTGATCGAGTTCGTCAAGAAGCGGCCGGACTAAGGCGATGCTGACCATCCGCCTGGCCGCGCCCAAGGATGCCGGCTGCCTGGCCGCCTTGTCGATTCAAGTGTGGCTGAGCACCTACGTCACCGACGGCGTCCGCCGGGACATGGCCGACTATGTGCTGAGCGAATTCACGCCGGCCAATTTCGAGGCGCTGATCGCCAGCCCCTCGCATCATCTGCTGGCGATGGAGCAAGACGGCTTTCTGCTCGGCTACGCGCTGATGAAGCTGGACAGCTCATGCCAAGGCTGCGACTTCCCCACCGTGGAAGTGTGCAGGATCTACCTGGTGGAAAGCCGCACCGGAGAGGGCCTGGGCCGGCGTTTGCTGGAAGCGGCGCGGCAATGGGCGCTCGCCCTTCCCGAACCCGCGCGTTTGTGGCTGACGGTGTGGCACCGCAACGAGCGCGCGATCGCCTTCTACCGCCGGCTGGGCATGACCGTCCACGGCGAATGCCATTTCGAATTGGAGGGCGCGCGGCATCTGAATTACGTGATGCTGGACTGCGCGCCCGTTGGGGCGGTTCCAACCACCGCCGATGCCTGAAAGCCCGATGAAATCATGATGAGCAAACACACACTCCGCCCCTGGCTGTTGGCGGGCATGGCCGCGCTGTTGTCGGCTTGTTCCACCTTGTCCTCCCCTCCCGCGGCGCAGCCGCCCAAGCCGGCGCTTAAGCCCAAGATCGGCTTGGCGCTGGGCGGCGGCGCGGCCAAGGGCTTTGCCCACGTCGGCGTGATCAAGGTGCTGGAAGCCGCCGGCCTCACGCCTGATCTGGTGACCGGCACCAGCGCCGGCAGCGTGGTCGGCAGTCTGTACGCCTCCGGCCTCAGCGGCATGCAGCTGCAAAGCAGGGCGATTCAACTGGACGAATCCAATCTGACCGATTGGACCTTGTCGAGCAAGGGCGTGATCAAGGGCGAGAAACTGCAGAACTGGATCAACGCTCAGGTGGCCAACAAGACCATGGAGCAATTGCCGCGGCCGTTCGGCGCGGTGGCCACCGAACTGGACAGCGGCCGCAAGGTGGTGTTCCGCCTGGGCAACACCGGCCAGGCCGTGCGCGCCTCGGCCAGCATTCCCAACGTCTTCCTGCCGGTGAAGATAGGAAACAAGAGCTATGTGGACGGCGGCCTGGTCAGCCCGGTGCCGGTCAGCGCCGCGCGCGAGATGGGCGCGGACTTCGTCATCGCCGTCGATATCTCGGCGCGGCCGCGCAAGGGCGCCGCCACCGGCTTTCTGTCCATGCTGGATCAGAGCCTGAACATCATGAACGGGCCGGCGCTGGCGCAAGAACTGAAGCAGGCCGACGTGGTGATCCGCCCGCAAGTGCAGAATATCGGATCCGCTCAATTCGACGCGCGTCATCAGGCTATTCTGGAAGGAGAGCGCGCCGCGCAGGCGGCGCTGCCGCAGATCAGGCAATTGCTGCAGCAAAAAGCCGTTGCCATGAATAAGTAATGGCATAATGCTGCCGGGCTGGCCCTGCATTGCAGCATGGCCGGCCGCCTTCCATCAGCAACCGCAGGCCCGGCCTGCCTGGAGACCTGAATGATCAAGCTTTACGGCGCTGCGCTGTCCCCTTATTACAACAAGGTCAAAATCGCCTTGCTGGAAAAGGGCGTCAACTTCCAAGAAATCCTCACCGCCCCTTCGCAGCAGGAAGAACTGCTGGCGAAGAGCCCGATGGGCAAGATTCCTTTTGTCGAAGTGGGCGGCCACGCCATGGCGGAGTCATCGGTGATCCTGGAATGGCTGGAGGACGCCTATCCCACCGCCTCCTTGCTGCCGCCGACGCCGAACGGCCGCGCCCACGCGCGCCAGCTGAGCGCGATGCTGGATTTGTACGTGCTGATGCCGGCGCTGCCCTTATACCGCCATTGGCTGTTCGGCAGCCCGCTGGAAGCGGGCGCGATCGACGCCGCGCGTCAGCAGATCGCCCGCGGCGTGGCCGCCTGCGCCCAGTTGCTGGATTACGGCCCTTGGGCCTGTGGCGAGGATTTCAGCAGCGCCGACATCGGCGCCGCCTGCGTCCTGCCGGCGCTGGAGCAGATGGGCAAGGCCTTGCTGGGCGAAGACCTGACCGCCGGCTTCCCCGATCGCGACGCCTATCTGCAGCGCCTGTCCGCCCGCAAGAGCGTGAGCCGGACCTGGAGCGAGCGTGAGGCGTCCTTGACCGCGTTCCGCGCGCGTCAGCAGCAATAGGGTAAACCGCAGGACAGGACCGACCCGCTTGCCGGCATTCGGCGTTTGAGTAATTATAGAGCTCAAACTCCAATCAAGTGTTTGCCCCTGACGCAAACGCCTTGCCCAAGCGGGAGGCCGTGATGAAGTTCGATATTCAGCTGCTGTTGTTGGCGATGGCGCCGGTGTTTCTGGCCTTCGTCGCCGGCGAGTTGTGGCATTTGCGCCGGCAGGGCCGGCTCAGTCTGTACGATTGGCGCGATTCAGTGTGCAGCGCCTGTCTGGGCTTGCTGCACCAGGGGGCGGACAAGCTGGCCTGGGTGCTAGTGCTGCCCTTGTACGCGTGGATTTTCCAAGAACACCGGCTGTTTCAATTTTCCGACTCCTGGCTCAGCTTCTTGCTGTTGTTCATCGGCCAGGATTTCCTCTATTACTGGTTCCATCGCGTCAGCCACCGCGTGCGTTGGCTGTGGGCCGCCCACAGCGTGCACCACAGCTCCACCCGGATGAATTTCACCACCGCCTTCCGCCAGAGCCTGATGTATCCGCTGGCCGGCATGTGGGCGTTCTGGCTGCCGCTGGCCTGGCTGGGCTTTCCGCCGGAGCAGGTGGTCGGCGTGGTGTTGCTGAACCTGGCCTTCCAGTTCTTCGTGCATACCCAGGCCTGCCCCAAGCTGGGTTGGCTGGAATACGTTCTCAACACCCCGTCCATCCATCGCGGCCACCATGCCAAGAATCCGCGCTACATCGATCACAACTACGCCGGCGTGCTGGTGGTCTGGGACCGCCTGTTCGGCACCTATGTGGAGGAAAGCGCCGACGATCCCTGCGACTACGGCACGGTCAAGCCGGTGAACAGCTTCAATCCGCTATGGGTCAGCGTGGTGGAATGGCGCGATATGTTGTGGGAAGCCTGGCGCGCGCCCAACTGGAAGGACCGCTGGACGGTCTTGTTCGGCCCGCCGGAAGAGGCGGAGGCGGCCGCGGCGCGCTGGCGCTGAGGGCATGAAAAAAGCGGACCGGGAGGTCCGCTTTTGCGTGGCATGGTCTTGCCAGCCTGTGTGGCTAGCAAGCATCAGCGTCAGCGCTGAGCCAGTCGGCGCAACGCTACAGCAGGATGCTAAACCAGCACCTTGCCGTTCTTGGCCGGCAAGGTCTTGCCCTTGGGCTTGCGATCCATGCGCACGGTGCCGGTCTTGCCGTCCAGCGAGTACTTGACGTCGTAGCCGACGACCTTCTCGCTGCTTTCGTTCACTTCATTGCAAATGGTCTGGGTGCTGTTGACCTGATCGCGTTGCTGCATGCCTTCCTGCACCTTGTTGCCGGCCAGGCCTCCCGCCAGCGCGCCGATCACGGTGGCGGCCTTCTTGCCGTTGCCGCCGCCCACCTGATTGCCCAGCACGCCGCCGATCACGCCGCCTATCACCGAGCCGGCGATGCGGTTTTGATCCTGGACCGGCGCCTGATGGGTGACCTGCTCCTGATGGCAGACCTGCTTGGGCGCGTTGACGGTTTCCTTGATCGGCGTCACCGCCAGGATGCGGGCATGGGTGGCGTGGACCGGAGCGGCCGGCTTGGCCGGCGCGCTGGGTTCGGCGGTTTTCTCCGCCGGTTTGGCCGCTTGGGCGGCTGCGACGGGCGCGGCCGCGGCGACGACCGCCGGGGCGGAGGCCACGGCGGGCGGCAGCACCGCCACCGCGGCGGATGCGGCTGCCGGCGCGCTGGCGGTTTGCTGCGGCGCGGCCGCGGTCTGAGGATTGGATTTCACGGCTTGATAGCCGGCCACGCCCAGGCCGCCGAGCGCGATGCCGCCGCCCAGCACGCTGGCGATCAACAAGGATTGTTTCATGGTTCGTCTCCAAAAGCGGGCCGTCTATGCGGCCGTAATCATGATGAGTGAGATGAAATTCAGACACTTCATGGTGGCAGACAGTTGCAAATCAAATGTTTTCCATTTGTTACTAAAAGTGGCGAATCGTTAGCGTTTGCGGCGGCGGCTCCGATGTTGCAGCGGCGCTAGCAATTTGATTTAAATCAATATATCAGCGAGTGAACGCTTGCTTATATGCAAAATGGCATGCTGGGCCCCGTGATGGGGGGCGTGGCAGAAATTTGCAGTAGTCTGCAGGTAATTGAGCAATTAGAGCAAAGTTTTTGTTTAAATAATCGAATTTAATTTCATTGTATCCAATATATGACGCTATTAAGGCATAAAAATCCAATGTCTTCATTTGACGCGAGGCGAGCATGAGTGCTTAATGTCCAGCTTGTTGATGTTTGCAACAGAAACGAAGCGGCTTGCCTGAATTGTCATGCTGTTGGTATTAATGTTGCTGGAAAATGATGATTTTAGGGGGCAGCCTTGACTGATATCTCCACCGAAGCCGGTTTGAAGCGCGGTTTGAAAAATCGCCACATCCAATTGATCGCCTTGGGCGGCGCGGTCGGCACCGGCCTGTTCTTGGGCTCGGCCAGCGTGCTGAAGGCCGCCGGTCCGTCCATGATTCTGGGTTATGCCGTCGCCGGCCTGATCGCCTTCATGATCATGCGCCAGTTGGGCGAAATGGTGGCACAGGAGCCGGTGGCCGGCTCGTTCAGCCACTTCGCCTACCGTTACTGGGGCGATTTCGCCGGCTTCCTGTCCGGCTGGAACTACTGGGTGCTGTACATCCTGGTCAGCATGGCGGAACTCACCGCCGTCGGCGCCTATGTCCAGTACTGGTGGCCGCATGTCCCCGCCTGGGTGTCGGCGCTGGTGTTCTTCGTCTGTATCAACGGCATCAATCTGGCCAACGTCAAGGTTTACGGCGAGGCGGAGTTCTGGTTCGCGCTGATCAAGGTGGTGGCGGTGATTGCCATGATTCTGTTCGGCGGCTACCTGCTGCTGACCGGCACCGGCGGTCCGCAAGCCTCGTTCAGCAATCTGTGGAGCGATGGCGGCTTCTTCCCGCATGGTTTCAGCGGCCTGTTCATGATGATGGCGGTGATCATGTTCTCCTTCGGCGGCCTGGAACTGATTGGCCTGACCGCGGCCGAGGCGGATAACCCGCGCACCACCATTCCCAAGGCGGTGAACCAGGTGATCTACCGCATCCTGATCTTCTACATCGGTTCGCTGGTGGTGCTGCTGTCGTTGTACCCGTGGAGCAAGGTGGCGTCCGGCGGCAGCCCCTTCGTGATGATCTTCCAGCAAATCGGCTCCGGGCTGACCGCCAATCTGCTCAACTTCGTGGTGCTGACCGCGGCGCTGTCGGTGTACAACAGCAGCGTTTACGCCAATAGCCGCATGCTGTATGGCCTGGCCAGACAGGGCAACGCGCCCAAGGCCTTGATGCAGGTGGACCAGCGCGGCGTGCCGGTGCCGGCGATCCTGGTGTCGGCGTTGGCCACTTTCGCCTGCGTGATCCTCAACTATGTGCTGCCGGGCGAGGCCTTGGGCATTTTGATGTCGCTGGTGGTGGCCGCGCTGGTGACCAACTGGGCGATGATCAGCCTGACGCATTTGAAGTTCCGCCGCGCCAAGGTCGAAGCCGGCGAGCAACTGGTGTTCAAGTCCTTCTGGTTCCCGCTGACCAATTGGATCTGCCTGGCTTTCATGGCGATGATTCTGTTGATCCTGCTGCTGACCCCGGGCGCCGCGGTATCGGTCTATGTGTTGCCGATATGGCTGGGGCTGCTGTGGGTGGGCTATCGCGCCAAAGCCAAGGGCGCGCCGGCGGCGGAGCCCGTGCGCCAGACCTCCTGAGTGTTTTCACGACGCTCGCGCAGCGAGCGTATCGGCAGGGCCGCCTTATTCGGGCGGCCCTGCTTTTTGCCCCGCGCGGTCCGCCGCCTCGATTCGCATTTAATTAGACTTATTGTCTAATTTACTTGGTGTTGATGATGGTCTTATGAATCATCACCAGATGTTTTGAAAAAGGTTTTTGACCTTTTGTCGTATTTTGTTTAGTCTGAACGTGGTTTGTTTGAAGTTGATGTATGTAATAAGGATGTCTTGCTTGCTTTTTGGACTTTTTGTCTGATTGACGGGTGGTGAGGGCCTTGCTGCATTGATGAAGCAATACCGTCCCATTCACAAGAGAGCCTGCTTACGATGGCGCGAGCTGGGGCGAGACAAGGTTTTGCGGCTGAGAAAGCGGAATGCGCGCATGGCGCACGAGCAATGCCAAGCCGGATTCAAAGCCGTATCGCCGCACGCCGCTGATCGTAAACAGCTTTCCATCGGCAGGAGGCGCCAAGGTGAGCGTTACCCCCACTTCCACCGGTTTGAAGCGCGAGCTGAAAAACCGCCATATCCAATTGATCGCGCTGGGCGGCGCGATCGGCACCGGTCTGTTCCTGGGTTCGGCCAGCGTGTTGAAAGCGGCCGGACCGGCGATGATTCTCGGCTACGCCGTCGCCGGCTTCATCATTTTCCTGATCATGCGCCAATTGGGCGAGATGCTGGCCGAAGAGCCGGTGGCCGGCTCGCTCAGCCATTTCGCCGGTCGTTACTGGGGCAAGTTTCCGGCCTTCCTGTCCGGTTGGAATTACTGGGCGCTGTATGTGCTGGCCGGCATGGCCGAACTGACGGCCGCAGGCGAGTACGTGCGCTATTGGTGGCCGGATGTGCCCACCTGGGTCACCGCGCTGGTCTTCTTCACGGCGATCACCGGCGTCAATCTGAGCAGCGTCAAATACTATGGCGAGACGGAGTTCTGGTTCGCGCTGATCAAGGTGGGCGCGGTGATCGCGATGATCGTGTTCGGTGGCTATCTGCTCTTGTCCGGCAAGGGCGGCCCGCAGGCTTCGGTGAGCAATCTGTGGAGCGACGGCGGCTTCTTTCCGCACGGCGTAGGCGGCCTGTTCATGACGATGGCGGTGATCATGTTCTCCTTCGGCGGCTTGGAGCTGATCGGCATGGCGGCGGCGGAGACCCAGGACCCGCAGAAAACCATTCCCAGAGCGGTGAATCAGGTGATCTACCGCGTGCTGATTTTCTACATCGGCTCGCTGCTGGTGCTGTTGTCCCTGTATCCGTGGAGCAAGGTGGCCGCCGGCGGCAGCCCCTTCGTGATGATTTTCGAGCAGATCGGCGCCGGCTTCGCCGCTCACGGGCTTAATTTCGTGGTGTTGACCGCGGCCTTGTCGGTGTACAACGGCGGCGTCTACGCCACCAGCCGCATGCTGTTCAGCCTGGCTCAGCAGGGCAATGCGCCCAAGAGCATGGCCAGGCTGGACAAGCGCGGGGTGCCGGTCAACGCCACCTTGTTGTCGGCGTTGGCGACCTTCGCCGGCGTGGTGCTCAATTACCTGCTGCCCAGCGGCGCGCTGGCCTTATTGATGTCGCTGGTGGTCACCGCCCTGGTGATCAACTGGGCGCTGATCAGCCTGACTCACATGAAGTTCCGCCGCGCCCAGGGCGGCCGCAAGCTGGTGTTCGCCTCGCTGTGGCATCCGTTCTCCAATTGGCTGTGCCTGGCCTTCATGTTGATGATCCTGGGAGTGATGCTGTTCACGCCGGGGGTGGCGGTGTCGGTGTACGTATTGCCGGCCTGGCTGCTGGTCCTGTGGCTGGGTTTCCGGCTGAAGCGGCCGGGGGCGGACGCGGCCGGTCTGGCCGTCGACAAGGCGTGAATCCGCATGCCGGGCTTGACGTACTGGGGCGTAAACCGGCATGCTTCCACGCTTATGAAGCAAACGATCCCATTCCAGACCAAAACGTGGTGGTGGCGCAGCTAATCGGCGCGCCAGGGATGTTCGCATCTGTTTTCCGGGCCGCCGTCATGGGCGGCCTTGTTGTATCCAGCGTTACCCCGTGCGGCGGCAAATTGTTCTGACTCAGGAGTTGTCATGTCTCGCACACAATGGGGTTCCCGCCTCGGTTTCATTCTGGCTTCGGCCGGCGCCACGGTCGGCCTGGGCTCCATCTGGAAGTTTCCCTACGTCACCGCGATGAACGGCGGCGGCGCGTTTCTGCTGATCTATCTATTGCTGACCTTCACGCTGGGCATCGCCTTGCTGCTGGCCGAGATCGCCATCGGCCGCGCGGCGGCCTGCGGCGCGGTGAGCGCCTTCGCGCGGCTGGGTTCGCGCCGCTGGAAGCTGGTGGGCTACGCCGGCGTGCTGTGCGGTTTCCTGGTGTTTTCCTTCTACAGCGTGGTGGGCGGCTGGACGCTGGGCTATCTGCTGCGCGCGGTGGACGGCCGGGTGATGAGCAACGACCCGGCGGCGCTGGCGCGCTTGTTCGGCGATTACGTGTCCGATCCCTTCGAATCCCTGCTGACTCACGCCCTGTTCACCGGTCTGACGCTGCTAGTGGTGATGTGCGGGGTGCAAAAGGGGATTGAGCGCGCCGGCAAGGTGTTGATGCCGCTGCTGTTCCTGCTAATGCTGGGCCTGATCGCCCGCTCGCTGACCTTGCCGGGCGCAGGGGCCGGCGTGGCGGCCTTGCTGACGCCGGATTTCTCCAAGGTGACGCCGGGCATGCTGGTGGAAGCGCTGGGCCTGGCCTTCTTTTCCTTGTCGGTGGGCGCCGGTTGCATGATCGCCTACGGTTCCTATCTGGGCCGGGACGCGAAACTGGCGGGCGCCGCGCTGTGGGTGACCGGCCTGACCACGCTGACCTCGGTCTTGGCCGGCCTGATGATCTTTCCTGCGATCTACGCCTTTGGGCTGGACCCTCAGGCCGGACCGGGCCTGACCTATATGACCATGCCGGTGGTGTTCAACCACCTGCCTTTCGGCCAAGCCCTGGCGGCGGCCTTCTTTCTGCTGCTGCTGATGGCGGCGCTGACCTCCTCGGTGTCCCTGCTGGAACTGGTGGCGGTGTTTCCCATCGACGAGTGGGGTGTCAGCCGGCGCAAGGCGACGCTGCTGATCTGCCTGCTGGTGTTTTGCGCCGGCATTCCGGCGGCGCTGTCCTTCGGGCCCTTGGCGGACTGGAAGCTGTTCGGCCGCAATGTGTTCGAGTTGATGGACTACACCGCGTCCAACATCCTGCTGCCGCTGGGCGGCATCGGCACCGCCTGCTTCGCCGGCTGGGTGATCTGGCCGACCATGCGCGCCGAGCTGCAATTGCCCGCGGCGCTGAGCGCCGGCGTGCGCTTCATCTATTGCTGGGCGGCGCCCATTCTGATCAGCCTGGTGCTGGTATACAATATCTGATTCGCTTTGCCGTTGGCATGGGCAAGAAAGGGGGGCGCCATGATTAAAACCGAGTCCGACATCCAGGGCATGATCTTGGCCGGCGCCCTGACCGCGCAAGTGCTGCAGGCGGTGGAGGAGAAGATCCGGCCCGGGGTCAGCACGCTGGAGATCGACGCCTTTTGCGAGCGTTACATCGTCGAGCGATTGGGCGCGCGGCCGGGCAGCAAGGGGCAGTACGGCTTCCCGTTCAGCGTCAACACCTCGGTCAATCAGGTGGTGTGCCACGGCTGGCCGTCCGAGCGGCAGCGCCTGAAGCGCGGCGACATCGTCAACGTCGACGTCACGGTGCTGAAGGACGGCTATTACGGCGACAGCAGCAAGACCTTCGCCGTCGGCGAGATCAGCCCGTACGCCCAGCGCCTGGTGGACGTCACCCAGCGTTGCCTGTATCTGGCCATCGCCAAGGTCCGCCCGGGCGCGACGCTGGGCGACATCGGCCACGCGATCCAGCAGCACGCCGAGGCGCAGGGCTATAGCGTGGTGCGCGAGTATTGCGGCCACGGCATCGGCGCCGCCATGCACGAGGAGCCGCAAGTGCTGCATTACGGCCGGCCCGGCCAAGGGCTCAAGCTGGAGGCCGGCATGACCTTCACCATCGAGCCGATGATCAATCAGGGCGGCAAGGACGTGAAGGTGTTGCCGGACGGCTGGACGGTGGTGACGCGGGACCGCAGCCTGTCGGCTCAGTTCGAGCACACCCTCCTGGTCACCGCCGATGGCTGCCGCATCCTGACCTTGCGCGAAGAGGAAAAAGCGGGCCTGGCGGCGCTGGGTCTGCTGGCGGCTTAGACCTGCTAAGCACACCCCTGATCCTGCTTGCGCCTCCTGGCCGCACCCTTTGTACGGCCTGCGCCGGCGCGCCTTGGCTCGGCTTCTCCGCGAGGCGTTGCGGGCGGCTCTTAAGCCCGTTCCGTCCATCGTCGCCGACGCGCAGCAGATCGTAAACAGATTCTTAGAGCCAGCGCAGCAAGCCGTAGACGATAAAGCTGACCACAATGGCGAGCAGGGTCTTGCCGTTCTTCCACGCCACCGCGATGGCGACCAGAGTGCCGATCAGATAGGCATTGCCCAGCGACAGATCAATGCGCCCGGCCGGGGCCAGCGCCATCGGCGCCACCAGCGCCGACAGCACCGCCGCCGGCACATAGTGCAGCGCGCGGTTCAGCCAGTCCGGGAAGGCCAGCCGCTGGCCGAACACCAGAAAGCTGGCGCGGATCAGCAAAGTGGCCGCCAGCATGCCGAAAATCATCCACCAATGGTTCATGCCGCCTCCTTGCGCTTGCCTTCCAGCAAGAGTCCGGCGCCGACGCCGAGCAGCGCCGCCAGCATCAGGTCCAGCTTGTAGGGCAGGCCGCGCGCCAGCAGCGCGGTCAGGCCGGCTACCGCCGCGGCCGCCAGCGTGGGCCGTTTTTTCAATTGCGGCGCGACGATGGCGGCGAAAGTGGCCACCATGGCGAAGTCCAGGCCCAGCTGCGCCAGCCCCGGCACCGAGCGCCCCAGCAGCACGCCGGCCAGCGTCCACGCCTGCCAATTGCCGTACATCGCCAGCGAGGAGCCCAGCCAATACCACTGGCCGCCGGCTGCGGCCTGGGTGCGGAAACGGTGTTCGACCACGGCGAAGGTTTCGTCGGTGAGCCAGAACGCCAGCGGCCAGCGCCAGGCCAGCGGCCATTGCCGCGCATAGGGCAGCAGGGTGGCGCTGTACAGCGCGTGGCGCAGATTGACCACGAAAGTGGTCAGCCAGATCACCGGCAGCGCGGCGCCGGCGGCCACCAGGCTGACGGCGATGAATTGCGAGGAGCCGGCGAACACCAGCAAGGACATGGCTTGGGTGCTCAGCGGGCTGAGCCCGGCGGCGATGGCCAAGGTGCCGAAAATCACGCCGAAGGGCGCGGCGCCTATCAGCATGGGCAGGCTGTCGCGCGCGCCTTGCAAGGCCCAGGCGGCGGGGGTAGGGCGGGTCATCGGGGCGTATCCTTGCGGCAATGAGATGGATTCATCATGCCGCCGAAACCGGCCGCCGTCTTGAACGATTTTGCGGGGGATGGCCGCGTGGCTTTGAGCTGCTTCTCAGGGCCTGTTCAAAGTCTCGCGAGCAAGGGCGAGACAAGGCGAAAACGAGCGAAAAAGCGGAATGTACAGCTGGTACATGAGCATTTTGAGCTTGTTTTTAACGCCGTATCGCTGAAGCGCAGCAGACTTTGAACAGGTTCTCAGCGGCGCAGGCCCAGCGCGCGTTGATAGGCCGCCGGCGCCAGGCCCACGGTGTGGCGGAAGGCGCGGGTCAGATGGGCCTGGTCGGCGAAACCCAGGCTGAGCGCCACCGCGCCGGGCGTTTGTCCCTGCGCCAGCAATTGGCGCGCGCGATTGACGCGCAGCTGATTGCGCCAAGCCACCGGCGGCAGGCCGAAGTGCTGGCGAAACTGGCGGCACAGCTGCCAGGGCGAGAGCTGGGCCGCTTCCGCCAGCGTCTGCAGCGACAGATTGTCGCTGACGGCGTCGGCCAGCATCTGCCGCGCCAGCTCCACCGCGCGCGGGGCGGCCGCCTGCGTCTGGCCGCGCACCTGCATATGGCGTTGCAGCACCGCGCCGAACATGCGCTGCAACGCAGATTCGCGCAGCAGCCGGTCCCGGCTGTCGCGCAGCAGGCGATGCAGTTGGTCCATGCCGGCGGCCAGCGGCGCGTCCAGCACCACGGTGTCGCGAAAGTAAGGCAGGGCGTGGGCGTCGCCGCTGATGTCGGCGGCCAGCTTTTGGAGGAAGTCCGCGGACGGATAGAAGCCGCGATAGGCCCAGCCGCGCGCGTCGGCGGTTTCGCCGGTATGCACTTCGCCGGGATTGATCAGCACCAGCGCGCCAACGCCGGCGCGGTGGGTGCCGCCGCGGTGGCGGTAGGACTGTGCGCCCAGGGTCAGCGCGTTGACCACGTATTCTTCATGAAAATGCGGCGGAAACACCCTTTGGGCGTAGCTGGCGTCCAGGCATTCCAAGGCGCCGATGTCGTCGGCGCGGAAGAAATCGGAACGATCGGACGCCGGGCGGGACATGGCGGGGCGTCGCGGCCGGCCTTAGGAGCCGGCCATGAAGGTGCGGATGCCGGAACCGACGAACTGCACGCCGATGCAGATCAGCAAAAAGCCCATCAGCCGCGTCATCACTTCGCGGCCGCCGCGGCCCAGACGCTGGGCGATCAGCTGCGAGGATTTCAGCGTCAGCCACATGCCGAAGCAGGTGCCGCCGATGGCGGCGAAGGTCATCGCGAAGGCCAGCGCCTTGGCCGGCAGCGTGGTCAGTTCGGCGATCTCGGTGGAAATGCCGATGACCACGGCGATGGTGCCGGGGCCGCTGATGCCGGGCATGGCCAGCGGGAAGAAGGCGTAGTCCTCGCGTTCGCCGGTCTTGGGCGCGTTGCCCGGATCCTGAGACAGGAACAGCATGCGGTAGCCGAGCACGGCGACGACGAAGCCGCCGGAAATGCGCAGCGCGCCGTAGGAAATGCCGAAGGCGGACATGATCACGTTGCCGGCCAGCAGGCTGACCACCATGATGGCGGCTGCGAACACGCAGGCGCGGCGCGCCTGATTGTCGCGCGCAGAGTCGCTCATCTCGCGGGTCAGGGTGATGAACAGCGGAATCTTGGATAGCGGGTTGGTGATGGTGATCAGGCTGAGCAGCCCGCCGAACAGGAATTGGAGCGACAACGTCTTGAGCATGGCACTACGCTGATGAAGCGAACATTACATGGAATGGACGCAGTCTGCCTGAGGCCGCGGGCAAGTGACAAGGGAAATTCTGCGGCCGGCGGCGCGAAGCGCGCGCGGCATGACATTGGCTGTGGCATTATGCCGCACAGCTGCCTGCGGCGGCTGTGCTAGAGTGCGGAAAACCCGAGGAATCCATTATGCAAAAGACATTGAGCGCCCTGTTGGGCCTGTGCCTGCTGAGCGCCGGCGCGATGGCGCACGAATTCAAGCTGGGCGATATGAAGATCGGCCATCCATGGAGCCGGGCGATGCCGGAAAGCAGCCCCACCGGCGGCGTTTACCTGTCGCTGAGCAATCGCGGCAAGGCCGCGGACAAACTGTTGTCCGCCAGCACGCCGCGCGCGGACAAGGCCGAACTGCACACCCACATCAACGACAAGGGCGTGATGCGCATGCGCGAAGTGGCCGGCGGCGTGGCCGTGGCCGCAGGCCAGGAAGTCAAGTTCGCGCCCGGCAGCTATCACGTGATGCTGATGGGCCTGAAGCAGCCGCTGCGCGTGGGCGACCGCTTTCCGCTGACATTGCGATTCGAGAAAGCGGGCAGCGTGACCGTGGAAGTGGTGGTGGAAGACGGCGTGGCCGCCGCCGCGCCGGCCGAGCACGCGCATTGAACGGCAAGGCGCGATGCTACCGGTAACGTTGCGCCGAAGTTACATCGTGCAGTGCAGCAATCGGCGTGGGCTGGAGTAAATGCTTTACCCCGCGCCGGCGACTAGGCAGACTTGGCCTCGGGAATGTGTTGAGAACAAGACGTCATTGCCACTGCCGGCGCCCTGAACAAGGTCAAAACGCCAAGTCTGCACAAAGAGAGAAACGATGGAGGAGCGAGCGCTTGCGCCCGCACACAACAAAATCCAGGGACGCCGGCAGTTCCTTTCCCCTCCCATGATGTATGCTGTCAGCCATCTTCTTGCCGACCGCGTTTTCCCGCATGACACCCTCTATCCCCCCCGCCAAATCTCCGCGCCTGAGCATTGAATACTGCACCGGCTGCCGCTGGCTGCTGCGCGCCGCCTGGATGGCGCAGGAGTTGCTGACCACCTTCGAGAAGGAGTTGGCGGAAGTGGCCTTGCAGCCCGGCAGCGGCGGCGTGTTCCGCGTCGAACTGGACGGCGAGCTGCTGTGGGACCGCAAGGCCGACGGCGGTTTCCCCGACATCAAGCTGCTGAAGCAGCGGGTGCGCGACCGGGTGGCGCCGCAGCGTTCGCTGGGCCATAGCGACGGCGCCGTTTCCTGACCCGGCCGTCGCCATGAGCGAGCCGCTGCGCAAAATCATCCACGTCGATTGCGATTGTTTCTATGCCGCCATCGAGATGCGCGACGATCCCGCCTTGCGGCCCTTGCCGCTGGCGGTGGGCGGGCGGCCGGAAAGCCGCGGCGTGATCGCCACCTGCAATTACATCGCGCGCCGCTACGGCGTGCGCTCGGCGATGTCGTCGGCGCGCGCGCTGCGCCTGTGCCCCGATCTGCTGATTCTGCCGCCCGATATGGCGCGCTACCGCGAAGCCAGCCAGAAGATCATGCGCATCTACGAGCGCTACACGCCCTTGATCGAGCCCTTGTCGCTGGACGAGGCCTATCTGGATGTGACGGGTCAGCCGCATGAGCAGGGCAGCGCCACGCGGATGGCGGAGGCGATACGCCGCCAGATCCGCGAGGAGGTGGGCATCACCGCCTCGGCCGGCATCGCGCCCAACAAATTCCTGGCCAAGGTGGCCAGCGACTGGAACAAGCCGGACGGGCAATTCCTGATCCGGCCTCAAGACGTGGCCTGTTTCGTCGCCGCGCTGCCGGTGGAGAAGATACACGGCGTGGGCCGGGTCACCGCGCAGCGGCTGAACGAGCTGGGCATACGGCGCTGCGGCGATATGCTGGCCTGGGAGCTGGCCGATCTGCTGCGCCACTTCGGCCGTTTCGGCGAGCGTCTCCACGAGCTGGCGCGCGGCGTGGATCCGCGGCCGGTGTCCACCGACCGCAGCCGCAAATCGATCAGCGTTGAGGAGACCTACGCGGTGGACCTGCCCGACGTCGCCGCCTGTCTGTCCAAGCTGCCGGAACTGATAGACCGCTTGAGCGCGCGCATCGCGCGCAGCGGCAATCCCGCGTTCAAGGGCTTGTCGGTCAAGCTCAAGTTCGACGATTTCAACCAGACCACGGTGGAACACGCCGGCGGACAACTGTCGTCGGCGCGTTTCGGGGAACTGCTGCGAGTGGGATTCGAGCGCGGACGGCGGCCGGTGCGTCTGGTCGGCGTCGGCGTCAAGCTGGCGGACGAGCACGACCTGCCGCGTCAGTTGCGCCTGTTCGGCCGGGACGGCCGCCCCTTGCCGGACCTGCCGGCGGCGGACGCCGCCGCGGGCGAGGCGGAGCCGCCAGCGCGAGACGCCGACCCGCCCCCGAACGGCTGAGGCGGGTCGGCGCAAGGCTGGATCAGGGGGTTTTGAAGTCGCCGGCGTAGACCTGGAACAACTGGGCCGGGTCTATATGCTTGCGCAGCGCGGCGTTGACCTGTTCCACCGTCAGCGCGGCGATGGCGGCGTCCACCTTGGCGTTGAAATCCATGCCGCGGCCGATCTGCAACTGGCCGTCCAGAGCGCCGCTCAGCGCGCCGTCCTGGGCGCGGGCGATCTCCCTTTCCTGCTGCAGCGCTTTCTTGGCATCGGCCAGTTCGGTGGCGTTGACGCCGTCGCGGATGAAGTGGGTCAATTCCTCGGCCACCCCCTGTTTCAGCTTGTCCAGATTCTGCGGCGCGTAAATGGCCACCAGGCTCAGGCTGGCCACCGGCTCGAAGCTGCCGGCCTTGAACTGGCTGCCGGCGTAGTAGCTGATGCCGTCCTTCTGACGCAGGCGGTCCAACAGCCGCGATTTGACACCGCCGCCCAGAATCTTGTTGGCGACCAGCATCGCCGGGTAGTCCGCGTCGCTGTCACGCATCGCCAGCGGCGCGGTGGCCAGGTAGAAGGCGTTGGCCTTGTCCTTGGCCAGCAGTTGCCGCTGGCCCGGTTTGGCCGGCGGCAGCTGGCTGGGCGCGCGGCTGTACGCCACGGGGCTGTTCCAGCCGCCGAACAGTTTTTGCAGCTGGCTTTGCGCCGCCTTGGCGTCGAAGTCGCCGACCAGGGCGAAGCGGGCGTGGTTGGCGCCGTAGAACTGGCGGTGGAAGCGCTTCAGATCGTCCAGCTTGGCGGCTTTCAATTCGGCGGCGGCCTCGTCCAGCGTCGGACGGTAGCGCAGATCGCCCTTGCGATAGATATTGAGCGCCTGGCCCACGGCCTGGGTGGCCATGGCCTGAGGCTCGTTGCGCTGGGCATCGATGGCGGTCAGTTCCTCCTTGCGCAGCAGTTCGAACTCCCGTTCCGGGAAGCTGGGCTGCTTGAGCAGGCCGGCGATCAGGTCCAGCAAGGCCGGCAGATGCGTGCGGGTGGTTTCAAAGTCCACGCTGACTTCTTGGCCGGAGCCGGAGATGCTGAGCTTGGCTTTCAATTGGTCCAGGCGATTGCTGATTTTGGCGCGGCTGAGTTTGCCGCTGCCGCGCTCCAGCATGTCGGCGGCGAGGCCGGGAACGGCGCCGCGGCCGAACAGGCTTTTCTCGTCGCCGAAGGCGAGGCTGAAGCTGCCGTTGACGGTTTCGCCGCGGGTTTTCTTGGCCAGCAAGGCCAGCTTGGCGCCGTTGGCGAGCGTGGTTTTCTCGGTGCGGGCGTCGATATTGGCCGGGCTGGGGTCGAAGGCTTCGCCCTGGCTGATCGCGGCGCGGCCCTTGTAGCCGTCCACCAGCTTGGCCACGTCCGGCGTGGCCGGTATCACGCTGCGTTCCGGTTTGGCGGTGGGCACGAACTGGCCGTAGGTGCGGTTGGACGGCTTGAAGTAGTTCTCGGCCGCCCGTTCCACGTCCTTGACGCTCAGCGCCTCGATGCGGTCGCGGGTCAGGAAGAACAATCGCCAGTCGCCCTTGGCGATGGCTTCGGACATTTCCACCGCCAACTGCTGCGGATCGTTCAAGGTCTTGTCGATCTCATTGAGCAGGCTGGCCTTGGCGCGCTTGAGTTCGGCCTCGGTCACCGGCTTGCTCTTGAAGCCTTCGATGGCGGCGAGCAGGGCCTGGCGCGCGTCGGCCAGCTTCTGTCCCTTGTTCAATTCCGCCCAGAAAATGATGTAGCCGGGTTCGGCCAGCGCAAAGGGCCAGGCCTCGACGCCTACGGCTTTCTTGCCGCCCACCAGCGTCTGGTACAGCCGGCCGTTGGGCGTGCTGGCCAGGATGTCGGCCAGCGCGAGGACGGCGGCCGCGTCCGGGTGGCTGC
Organism: Chromobacterium sp. FG22; assembly: GCF_057809415.1. Taxonomy (NCBI): domain Bacteria; kingdom Pseudomonadati; phylum Pseudomonadota; class Betaproteobacteria; order Neisseriales; family Chromobacteriaceae; genus Chromobacterium; species Chromobacterium sp. FG22. Next base: position 102,182 of record NZ_JBMDJX010000007.1, read on the forward strand.
CGGCGGAGATCGGATAGAGCACCGCAGCCAGCTGGGTGTCGCCGACGCGCTCCACGGTCAGCTCGCGCGCGCCGTCGCGCTGCGGTTCTTCGGTCCAGGTCGGCGTCAGCTGGCGCTGCGGCTTGGCGATCTTGCCGAAGGCCTGCTGGACGACGGCCAGCGTCGCCGCCGGGTCGAACTTGCCGCTGATCATCAGCACCGCGTTGTCCGGCTGGTAGTACTTGCGGTAGAAGGCCTGCAGATTGTCGATGCGGACCTTTTCCACGTCCGAGCGCGCGCCTATGGTGTTGTGGCCGTAGTTGTGCCAGTCGTAACTGACTGCGGTCATCTGCTTCCACAGCACGCGGCGGGGATTGTTCTCCCCCATCTCCATTTCATTGCGCACCACCGAGAACTCGGTGTCCAGATCGCTCCTGGCGATCTTGCTGTTGACCATGCGGTCCGCTTCCATCTCCAGCGCCCAGCGTAGATTGGCGTCGCTGGCGGGGAAGGTTTCGTAGTAGTTGGTGCGGTCAAGGAAGGTGGTGCCGTTGAACTGCATGCCGCGCTTGCCCAGCTCCTGCATCAGATTGCCGCTGCTGGGCGTACCTTTGAACAACATGTGCTCCAGCAAGTGGGCCATGCCGGTTTCGCCGTAGCTTTCGTGGCGGCTGCCCACCAGATAGGTGATGTTGACGGTGGTGGTGGGCTTGGAGGCGTCCGGCGCCAGCAGGACGCGCAGGCCGTTGGGCAGCCGGTATTCGGTGACGCCTTCCACGCTGGTGTAGGCTTGCAGCTGGCTTTGGCTGGCGGCGGCGGGTTCGGCGGCGATGGCCGGCAAGGTGTGGCCCAGGGACAGGGCGAGCAGCAGGCTCAGGGTCTTGATGCGCATGCGGTGGCGTTTCCTCTGGCATGAATGCGGGATGGCGGCGCGCGATGGCGCCGGAATGCTATAGGCTTGCGATTTTGCTTGCCTTCGTCAAGTCGGAAACCTTCCGGGCATGACGTAAGTCTGGGGCAAACAGGGGTAGGCCGCCGCGGTGGGGCATTGGTTCCCGCCATGGAACTTAGAGCCTGTTTATGATCTCGCGAGCAAGAGCGAGACAAGGCGGAAATGACCGAAGAAGCGGAATGTACATACGGTACATGAGCATTCTGAGGTCATTTCCAACGCCGTATCGCCGAAGCGCAGCAGATCGTAAACAGGCTCTCAGCGTTTTAGATTGCTGATGCTCATCAGCATGCCCATGCCGACGAACAGGGTGACGGTGGCGGTGCCGCCGTAGGACATGAAGGGCAGCGGCACGCCCACTACCGGCAGGATGCCGGACACCATGCCCATATTGACGAAGGCGTAGACGAAGAAGGACAGGGTGATGGAGCCGGCCATCAGCCGGCCGTACAGCGTTTGCGCGCTGGCGGTGATCATCATCGCGCGGCTGAGCACCAGCAGGTAGAGCGTCAGCAGCAGCACATTGCCGGCCAGGCCGAATTCCTCTGAATACACGGCGAAGATGAAGTCGGTGGTGCGTTCCGGGATGTAATCGAGGTGGGTCTGGGTGCCGTTGAGCCAGCCCTTGCCCCAGGGGCCGCCGGAGCCGATGGCGATCATGGACTGGATGATGTGGTAGCCGTCGCCCAGCGGGTCGGTGGTGGGGTCTATCATGGTCAGCACCCGGCGGCGCTGGTAGTCGTGCAGCAGGTTCCAGACGATGGGCAGGCTGGCCGCGCCCAGGCCGATGCCGGCGAAGATCACTTTCCACGGCAGGCCGGCGAAGAACAGCACGAAGAGGCCGGCGGCGGCGATCAGCAGGGTGGTGCCCAGGTCCGGCTGCTTTAGCACCAGCGCGCTGGGCACGGCCATCAGCAAGGCGGCCACCAGATAGTGCCACCAGCGCATCGACAGCTCGTATTTCTGGAAGAACCAGGCCAGCATCATCGGCAGCGCGATCTTCATGATCTCGGACGGCTGGATGCGGGTAATGCCCAGTTCCAGCCAGCGGGTGGAGCCGTTGACGGTGACGCCCTTGAAGTGGACGGCCAGCAGCAGGAGCACGCCCAGGCCGTAGATGGGCGGCGCGAAGTTCATGATGCTTTGCGGCCGCATGCGGGCGATGATCCACATGATGATCAGCGACAGGCTGGTGTAGATCAGCTTGTTGTCTATCTTGTCGAAGGACTGGTTGTTGGCCGAGTACAGCAGCACCATGCTGACTACGAAGATCATGCCCAGGAACAGCATCAGCCAGCCGTCCAGCGGCTCTTTGACCTGTTCCCAGACGCGTTTAATTAGAGAGGTCTGCATTGTCGTTGGCGGTGTCGGTGGGCATGGTCTTCAGCGTGCCTTCGATGTCTTTCGGCACTTTGCCCAGCAAGTAGTAATCGAACAGCGCGCGCACGATGGGCGCGGCGGCGGCGGCGCCGAAGCCGGCGTTCTCCACGATCACCGCCACGGCGATGCGAGGCTTGTCCACCGGGGCGAAGGCGATGAACCAACTGTGGTCGCGGTATTGCTCGGCCAGCGCGGAGGCGTTGTACTTGGCGCCCTGTTTGATCTGCACCACTTGAGCGGTGCCGGTTTTGCCCGCCATCGAGTACTGCAGGCCCACGCCCAGCCGCGCGCCGGTGCCGCGCGTCATCACGCCTTCCATGCCGCGCTTCACGTATTCGAAGTTTTCCGGTTTGAACGGGATCTGGCGGGTGGGCATCGGTTCAATGATGCGCGCTTTGCCGCTGCGGGTGTCCACCACTTGCTGGACCAGGTGCGGTTTGAACACCTGGCCGTCGTTGGCCATGATGGCGGTGGCGTTGGCCATTTGCAGCGGCGTATAGGCGTTGAAGCCCTGTCCGATGCCGATGCTGACCACGTCGGCCGGATACCAGCGGCGGAACTCTTCCTTGTAGCGGGAAAAGCGGCGGGCCTTCCACTCCTTGGACGGCAGCACGCCGATGGATTCGCCGTCCAGGTCGATGCCGCTCTTGCTGCCCAGGCCGAACTGCGCCAGCGCCGGGTGGATCTTGTCTATGCCCATGTCCCAGGCCAGCTTGTAGAAGAAGGTGTCGCTGGAGACTTCGATCGCGCGCTGCAGATTGATCATGCCGTTGCCGGCCTTCTTGCTGTCGCGGAACTGGTGGCTGGAGCCGGGTAGGGTGAAGTAGCCGGGCGCCGGGCGGATGTCGCGCATGCCGATGGCGTGGTTTTCCAATGCGGCCATCGCCATGAAGGGCTTGAAGGTGGAGCCGGGCGGGTAGGTGCCGCGCAGCGCGCGGTTGATCATCGGCTTCTGCCAGTCGCTGTTCAGATTGGTCCAGGTCTGGGTGTCGATGCCGTCGATGAACAGATTGGGGTCGAAGCCCGGCTTGGACAGGAAGGCGAGCACGCCGCCGGTGGACGGTTCTATCGCCACCAGCGCGCCGCGGCGGCTGCCGAACAGCTTGTCCGCCATTTCCTGCAGCCGGATGTCCAGCGCCAGCTTCAAGGTGTTGCCGTTGACCGGCGGCGTGCGTCGCAGCGAGCGCACCGCGCGGCCGCCGGAGTCGGTTTCCACTTCCTCGAAGCCGACCTTGCCGTGCAGATCGTCCTCGTACACCGCCTCCAGGCCGGTCTTGCCTATGTAGTTGGAGCCCTTGTAATTGGCGGTTTTCTCTTCTTCTTCCAGCCTTTCCTTGTCGCGCTGGTTGATGCGGCCGATATAGCCGAGCACATGGCTGGTCATTTCCTTGAACGGATAGTCGCGGAACAGCCGCGCCTTGACCTCCACGCCGGGAAAGCGCCAGGACTGGGCGGCGACGCGCGCGGCCTCTTCCTCGCTGAGCTTGGTTTTCAGCGGGATGGATTCGAAGTTCTTGCTCTCGATCAGCAGGCGCTTGAACTGGCGCTCGTCGCGCGGGGTGATGTCCACCAGCTTGCGCAGTTCGGCCTCGGTGGCGGCCAGGTCCGCGATCTTGCTGGGCGTCAGCTCCAGCGTGTAGGCGGAGTAGTTTTGCGCCAGCACCACGCCGTTGCGGTCCAGGATCAGGCCGCGGTTGGGCAGGATGGGCACCAGCGAGATGCGGTTGTTCTGGGCCAGCGTGGAAAAGTGTTCGTGCTGCAGCACTTGCAGCCAGATGAAGCGCGTGAGCAGCACCAGGAACATCAGCACGATCAGCGCGTAAGCGACGATCAGGCGCAGCTGGAACTGGCTGTCTTCGGCCTGCGGGTTCTTGAAGCGGGTGGGTTGAGGCATGGACGGTTCGCGGCGCTAGACCGCGTTATGGCGGTAGGGCATCAGCATCAGCTTGGTCAGCAGCGGCCATAGCAGGGCGCCGATCAAGGGCGGCAGGAAATAGCCCCAGCCGACGAAGGCGGAGCCGGTGAGCATGCGCACCACCACCATGATCAGCTGGTTGGTCAGCAGCAGGCCCAGCACCACCAGCGTCTGCTGGCCCAGGTTGAACATCACCACCTGGCGCTGGCGCGCCAAGGCCAGATAGGCGGTGATCGAATAGGCCAGCGCGTGCTGGCCGAACAATCCCGCGGTGGAGATGTCGGCCACCAGGCCCAGCAAGAAGGCGGTGCCGATATTGACCCGGCGCGGCTGGTTGATCACCCAGTACAGGATCAGCATGCCGATGAAATCCGGCAGCCAGCGCGTGCTGCCGTGCGGCAGCGGGATCAACTCGATCAGGACGGCGAAGATGAAGGTGAACAGGATGAAGCGGCGCTTCACCGGTTTGAGCAGTTCCTTGGGGCGCTCGAACGTCATCGGGGCTTACTCCTCGGCGGCGGCTTTCTTGCCGCCCCTGCTCTTTTTGACGATGGGGGCCGGTTCCGGCGGACGCGGCGGCGCCTGCTTGTCGCCCAGCACCAGCATGTAGCGGGTTTGCTGCACGCCGGCCAAGGGCGCGGTGGCGATGCGGGCGAAGGTGGCGCCCTGGTTGCGCTCCACCCGGGTTACGCGGGCCACGGGGATGCCGGCCGGATAAACGCCGTCCACGCCGGACGTGACGATGTGGTCGCCGTCCTTGATGTCCGCGCTTTGCGGCAGGTAGCGGATTTCCACGCCGCCGCCGTAGCCGTACAGGATGGCGCGTTGGCCGGTGCGGGCCACCATCACCGGCACCATCTGGTTCTTGTCTATGACCAGGGTCACTTCCGCGGTCAGCGGCTGCACCCGGGTGACCTGGCCCAAGAGGCCGCTGGCGTCCACCACCGGCTGGCCGGCTTTCAGATTGGCGTCGCTGCCCTTGTCGATGATGATTTTGTAGGAAAACGGATCGCGGCCGGTGTACAGGGTTTCCGCCATCTGCGCTTGCTGGTGGTAGCTGGACTTGATGCCGTTGAGCTTGCGCACTTCGTCCAGCTCGCGCTGCAGGGTTTGCAGCCGCGACAGCTGCGCCGACATTTCCAGCTGGCGCACGCGCAAGGCGGTGTTTTCCTGCTTCAGTTCGGTTTGGGAGCTGAGAAAATCGCTGACGTGGCGCATCGCCTGCGCCGGCATGTTCACCGCGCGCTGCACCGGGTACAGCGCCAGCGAGGTGGCTTCGCGCGCCTGTTCCATCAGGCCGAAATAGCTGTCGCCGACCAGGAGCGCCACCGAGGCGGCCACGGCCATGGCCAAGCGCGCGCCGGGCGGCGGCCCGGAGCGGAAAAAGCTGGGGGTGTTGGCAAAGTCCATCGGCTCAGACCTCGCCCCTTGACGCGGGGCGCTGTGCTTCAAAAACGGGCGCGCTTGTCGCGCGCCCGCCATCATCGCTTGCTTTACGAGCGGCCGCCGCCGCCGGAGCCGGGCTCAGGCGGTCGTCGGTCGTTCCGGTTTAGGGGACGTTGGTGAAAATGGTGCCAATCTTGTCCATCTTCTCCAGCGCCTTGCCGGAGCCGCGCACCACGCAGGTCAGCGGTTCTTCGGCCACGAACACCGGCAGGCCGGTTTCTTCGGCCAGCAGGCGGTCGATGTCTTTCAGCAGCGCGCCGCCGCCGGTCAGCACCATGCCCTTGTCGGCGATGTCGGCGCCCAGTTCCGGCGGGGTCTGTTCCAGCGCGATCTTCACCGCGGATACGATCTGGTTCAAGGGCTCGGTCAGCGCTTCCAGGATTTCGTTGGAGGACACGGTGAAGGCGCGCGGAATGCCTTCGGCCAGATTGCGGCCCTTGACTTCCATTTCGCGCACTTCGGCGCCCGGGAAGGCGGAGCCTATGGTCTTCTTGATTTCCTCGGCGGTGGTTTCGCCGATCAGCATGCCGTAGTTGCGGCGGATGTAGTTGATGATGGCTTCGTCGAACTTGTCGCCGCCGACGCGGACGGAGTTGGAGTACACCACGCCGCCCAGCGAGATCACGCCGACTTCGGTGGTGCCGCCGCCGATGTCCACCACCATGGAGCCGGTGGGCTCCTCAACCGGCAGGCCGGCGCCGATGGCGGCCGCCATCGGCTCTTCGATCAGTTCCACGCGGCGCGCGCCGGCGGCCAGCGCCGAATCGCGGATCGCCTTGCGTTCCACCTGAGTGGAGCCGCAGGGCACGCAGATCACGATGCGCGGGCTGGCGGCGAAGAAGCGGTTGGGGTTCACCTTCTTGATGAACTGCTTGAGCATCTGTTCGGTGACGGTGAAGTCGGCGATCACGCCGTCCTTCATCGGGCGGATCGCCTGGATGCTGCCCGGGGTGCGGCCCAGCATGCGCTTGGCTTCCAGGCCCACGGCCAGGATGGATTTCTTGTTGGTGGGCGCGTCGCTGTGAATGGCGACGACCGAGGGCTCGTCCAGCACGATGCCTTTGGCGCGCATGTAGATGAGGGTGTTGGCTGTGCCAAGGTCAATGGCGAGGTCGTTGGAGAAGTATCCGGTCAGCGAACGAAACATTGGGCGATCCTGGTCAGTTTTCGTCATGTGGCGGACGCGCCGTCGCGTCCGCGCTTAATCTGTTGTTTGTTGTCTACTCGTACGACCCGAGTCTAACCGCCGCGTGGCAAAACGACGCTTGGCGCCCACTGGGCGACGCCGGCTAAGCGGCTTCGCCCGCTGGCCTTGCGCATCATTTTCCGACGCCGTGTCGGTTCGATAAGGCCTGCACGATCCGGCCCCGGCGCGGCGGCTTGCCGCCTGTCGGCCGCGCGGTGAAAGCGTTGCCGAAATTACGCCGTGGCGTGATGTCGATCTTGGGAGAATCAAGCGGGCTATGATACCCTATAACGCTTGAAATATTAAAGGTTTTGAACGAGGACACCATGTCGCTGACGCATCAGGATGTCGCACGAATTGCCAAGCTTGCCCGCATCAATGTCAATGAAGCGGAAATTGCCGCGACAAGCAAGCAACTCAATAATATTTTCGGCCTGATCGAACAGATGCAGGCGGTGAACACCGACGGCATCGAGCCGATGGCCCATCCGCAGGATGTCTCTTTGCGTTTGCGCGAAGATATCGTTACCGAAACCAATCAGCGCGAAGCTTTCCAGGCCGTGGCCCCGCAAGTGGAAAAGGGCTTGTTCCTGGTCCCCAAGGTCATCGAGTGATGCTCTGATTGCCTGCGCCGGTTTAGGTTCCCGCCCGCGCGGGAGGCCGGTGCCGGTCGCTGTCTGAAAGGACGGCGACGCCATTCCCGGATAGCTAAAGATTCCATTTGAAATGACACAGTCTACTTTAAAGCAACTGTCGCGGCAGCTGGCGGCCAAGGAAGTCTCCAGCCTTGAGCTGGCCACCCAATATCTGGACCGCATCGAGGCGCTGAACCCGGCGCTCAACGCGCTGGTCACCGTCGACCGCGCCAAGACCCTGGCCGAAGCAGCGGCCGCCGACGCGCGCATCGCCGCCGGCAACGCCCATGCGCTGACCGGCGTGCCCATCATCCACAAGGATCTGTTCTGCCAGCAGGGCTGGAAAACCAGCTGCGGCTCCAAAATGCTGGACAACTTCGTGTCGCCGTACAGCGCCCACGTGGTGGAGCAGTGTCAGGCCGCCGGCATGGTGACGCTGGGCCGCGCCAATATGGATGAGTTCGCGATGGGTTCGTCCAATGAGAACTCCTTCTACGGCGCCGTGAAAAATCCCTGGGATCAGAACGCGGTGCCGGGCGGCAGCTCCGGCGGTTCCGCCGCCGCCGTGGCCGCGCGGCTGACGCCGGTGGCCACCGCCACCGACACCGGCGGTTCCATTCGCCAGCCGGCCTCCCATTGCGGCGTCACCGGCATCAAGCCGACCTACGGCGTGGTGTCGCGCTACGGCATGGTGGCCTTTGCCTCCTCGCTGGATCAGGGCGGCCCGATCGCGCAGACCGCCGAGGACTGCGCGCTGATGCTGAACGTGATGGCCGGCTTCGATCAGCGCGACTCCACCTGCTTGGAGCGCGCCCGCGAAGATTACGCCCGCGACCTGAATCAGCCGCTGGCCGGCCTCAAGGTGGGCCTGCCGCGCGAATACTTCGCCGCCGGCCTGAGCGCCGACGTGGCGCGCGCGGTGGACGAGGCGGTGACGGTGCTGAAACAGCAGGGCGCGCAGGTGGTGGACATCAGCCTGCCCAATACCGAGTTGTCCATCCCGGCCTATTACGTGATTGCGCCGGCCGAGGCCTCCACCAATCTGTCGCGTTACGACGGCGTGCGCTACGGCCATCGCGCCGCCGAGTACAAGGACCTGGTGGACATGTACGAGAAGACCCGCGCCGAAGGCTTCGGCAGCGAGGTCAAGCGCCGCATCCTGGTGGGCAGCTATGTGCTGTCGCACGGCTATTACGACGCCTATTACCTGAAGGCCCAGAAAATCCGCCGCCTGATCGCCAACGATTTCAAAGCCGCTTTCGAGCAGTGCGACGTGATCCTGGGGCCGGTGGCGCCGACCGCGGCCTTCGACATCGGCGCGATGAACGACGATCCGGTGCAGATGTATCTGTCCGACATCTACACGTTGTCGGTGAACCTGGCCGGCTTGCCGGGCATGAGCGTGCCGGCCGGCTTTAGCGCGAATGGCCGCCCGATCGGCTTGCAGATCATCGGCAACTACTTCGGTGAAGCCAAGATGCTGAACGTCGCGCATCAGTTCCAACTTGCGACTGATTGGCATAGCCGCGCGCCGGTTTTGTAATTGAATGAATTAGCCGCGGAAGTGCAGGGAAGGATATGGACAGACCCCGGCTCCCAAGAGGTGGGTGAGCTAGGGGTCGCCGTTTTGCTTCCGTGTTTTCCGTGTGCTTCCGTGGCAAAAAATAATAGAAGGATTTTCCAACCATGAAATGGGAAGTCGTCATCGGTATCGAGGTGCATGTGCAGCTCAATACCGTCTCCAAGATTTTCTCCGGCGCCAGCACCGCCTTCGGCGCGGAGCCGAACACCCAGGCCTCCGCGGTGGAGCTGGCCTTTCCCGGCGTGTTGCCGGTATTGAACAAGGCGGCGGTGGACAAGGCCATCCGCCTGGGCCTGGCGCTGGACGCCAAGATCAACCAGAAGAACGTGTTCGCGCGCAAGAACTACTTCTATCCCGACCTCCCCAAGGGCTACCAGATCAGTCAGATGGATCTGCCCATCGTCGAGGGGGGCAAGCTGAAAATCCTGGTGGGCGAGCAGGAGAAGGTCATCGGCGTGACCCGCGCCCATATGGAGGAGGATGCCGGCAAGAGCCTGCATGAAGACTTCCACGGCCTGTCCGGCATCGACCTCAACCGCGCCGGCACGCCCTTGCTGGAAGTGGTGTCCGAGCCGGACATGCGCTCGGTGGACGAGGCGCTGGCCTATGTGAAAGCGCTGTACGCGCTGGTGACCTGGCTGGGCATCTGCGACGGCAATATGCAGGAAGGCAGCTTCCGCATGGACGTCAACGTGTCGGTGCGCCCGGAGGGGCAGAAGGAATTCGGCACCCGCCGCGAGATCAAGAACCTCAACTCCTTCCGCTTCCTGGAGCAGGCCGCCAAATACGAAATCCAGTGGCAGATCGATACCCTGGAAGACGGCGGCAAAGTACAGCAGGCCACCGTGCTGTTCGACCCGGATACCGGCGAGACCCGGATGATGCGCAGCAAGGAAGACGCGCACGATTACCGCTACTTCCCGGACCCGGACCTGTTGCCGGTGCGCATCTCCGACGAGCAGATCGCCCGCATCCGCGGCGAGATGCCGGAGCTGCCGGCGGCGATGCAAGTCCGTCTGGCCGAGGCCTACGGCGTGTCCGCCTACGACGCGGCGTTGCTGACGTCCAGCCTGGCTCTGGCCCAGTATTTCGAAGCCGCGGCCAAGGCCTCCGGTCAGGGCAAGCTGGCCGCCAACTGGATCAACGGCGAGATCGCCGCGCGGCTGAACCGCGACGGCAAGGAGATCGCCGATTGTCCGATCTCGGCCGAGCGCCTGGTTGGCCTGATCGCGCGCATCGCCGACGGCACGCTGTCCAGCAAGCTGGCCAAGCAGGTGTTCGACGCCTTGTGGGACAGCGAACTGTCCGCCGACGCCATCATCGAGCGCGACGGCCTGAAGCAAGTGTCCGACGTCGGCGCCATCGAGAAAATGGTGGAAGAAGCGATCGCCGCCAATCCCAAGGCGGTGGAAGAATTCCGCGCCGGCAAGGAAAAGGCGCTCAACGCCTTGGCCGGCCAGGTGATGAAAGCCTCCAAAGGCAAGGCGAATCCGGCTCAGGTGCAGGATATTCTGCGACAGAAGCTGGCCTGAGAACCTATTCCAAAGTCTGCTGCGCGTCGGCGGGATAGTTAGACAAGGGCGTTGAAACCGTCTTCGAAATGCTCATGTACCGTGTGTACATTCCGCTTTCTCAGCCGTTTTCGCCTTGTCTCGCTCTTGCTCGCGAGACGTGGAACAGCTTCTGAGCCAACGGAACTTCAGGGCGGCGGCGCCGATCGTGGCGCCGCCGCCCTGTTTTTGTGTTGCGGCGCGACAAGTGGTCTTGCTCTGGACTGTCCTTGGAAATATTCCCAGGCCCGGGGTGTGGTGTTTCGGAAATGGTTCGAGTGTTAACAGCTCACTTTGACTGATGTTTTTAAGCCTCTGATTTGACAAGGAATCCGCTTTTTGCCTGGTCCGCTAAGTCATTGTCTCAAAAGGTGAATTAGAACTTCTCGATGTTGACCGTGGGGAAGTTCTTTCTTATAGTGGCGGAAAGTGGGGCGAAGTGGGTGAAAGTGGGGCATTTGTCCCAGGGGGCGACGGCCCCTTAGGTTTATTCGGTCAGCGGGCTCGAAATCATGATTGGTGGCGTCAGCATCTTGTCTCTCGATAGCAAGGGGCGTTTGGCTATTCCGGCTAAACACCGCGAGACACTGCTGTCCGCTTTCGGGCACAAACTGATCGTCACCCTCGAGTCCCAAGACCACTTGCTGATCTACCCCGAACCCAACTGGCGTCCGGTCGAAGCCCGCCTGCTAGCCCTTCCCACCGGCAATCCCACTCTGAAACGTTATCAGCGCCTCGTGCTCGGCCACGCGGAAACGCTGGAAATGGACAGCGCCGGACGCATTCTGCTGCCCGCGCGCCTGCGCGATCTCACCGGACTCGACAAAGACGTCGCGCTGGTGGGCATGGGCAACCGCTTCGAGCTGTGGAATGCCGAGGAATGGGACAACCAGACCGCTGACGCCCTGGCCATCGATCAAACCGATCTGGCCCAACACCTTGGAGACTTTACGCTGTGAGCACCACCCCTTTCGTGCACCTGACGGTGCTCTTGACCGAAGCGGTCGACGCGCTTGCCATCCGGCCGGATGGCACCTATGTCGATTGCACTTTCGGTCGAGGTGGCCACAGCCGCTTGATCCTGTCGCGACTGGGGCCGCAGGGCCGCCTGGTCGCTTTCGACAAGGACCCCGAAGCCATCGCCGTGGCCACGCGGCTGGCGGAGGAAGACCCGCGTTTTCAAATCGTGCACAACGGTTTTGAAACGCTGGCGCAGGAATTGGACCGCCTGGGCATTCCCCAGGTGGACGGCGTGTTGATGGATCTGGGCGTGTCATCGCCGCAGATCGACGACGGGCGGCGCGGTTTCAGCTTCCGCTTCGACGCGCCCTTGGACATGCGTATGGATACCACCCGCGGCATCACCGCGGCCGAATGGTTGGCGACGGCAGACGAGGCCGATATCAGAGAGGTCATCAAGACTTATGGTGAAGAGCGGTTTGCTCGCAAGATCGCAGCAGCCATTGTTGCGCAAAGGGCTGACGCCCCCCTCCAGACCACGCGTGAGCTCGCCGTGCTCGTTGGGCAAAACGTCCGTACTCGGGAACCGGGTCAGGACCCCGCAACGCGTACCTTCCAAGCGATCCGGATCTTTGTGAACCGCGAGCTGGACGAACTCAAGGCGGTGCTGCCGCAGGCGGCGCGCCGCCTGGCGGAAAACGGCCGCCTGGCGGTGATCAGCTTTCATTCGCTGGAAGACCGCATCGTCAAGCAATACCTGCGCGACGCCAGCAGCGAGGAAAAGCTGCCGGCGTGGGCGATGGTGCGCGCGTCCGATATGGCCCAGCCGCCGCTGTCCACCGTGGGCAAGCCGGTGCGCGCCGGCGATGAGGAGGTGCGCGCCAACGCGCGCTCCCGCAGCGCCATCATGCGCGTGGCCGAGCGCACCGCCGCGCCGTGGCGGGAGATCGACGCATGAACAAGCTCAACGCGATACTGCTGGTCATCGTGGTGCTGTCCGCCTGGTCGGTGGTCACCTCGACCCACGTGTCGCGCAAGCTCTACAGCGATTTGCAGAAGGAACGCAAATCCGCCCAGCAGCTGGAGATCGAGTTTGGCCAGCTGCAGCTGGAGCAGAGCACCTGGGGCGCGCACGCGGTGATTGAGAAAGCCGCGTCCAGCCGCCTCGACATGCATATCCCGGACCCGCGCCAGACCCAGGTGATCTCGCCTGGGAAGGGGATGTGATGCGCACTTACTCCCCTCGCCACCAGCAACGCATCCCGGACGCCAGCCCCGCGCTGCGCATGAAGCCGGGCCGCGTGCGCTTTGTGCTGCTGATGCTGGCGCTGCTGTTCCTGGCCTTGATCGGCCGCGCGGTCTATCTGCAAGTGGTGCAGCAGGACTTCCTGCAAAACCAGGGCGAGGCGCGTTTCCGCCGCGCGCTGACGCTGGAGGCCAACCGCGGCGTGATCACGGACCGCAACGGCGAACCGCTGGCGATCAGCTCGCCGGTGCAGACCATCTGGGCCAGCCCGGCGGACATGGAGCCGGTGCCGCCGGCCAAGCTGCGCGAACTGGCGGCGATGCTGGATCTGTCGCCGGAGGAGCTGTCGGCCAAGCTGTCCGACCGCAAGAAGGAATTCGTCTACGTCAAACGCCAGATCAGCCCTGAGCTGGCCGACAAGGTGATGGCGCTGGGCGTGCCCGGCATCGCCAAACAGCAGGAATTCCGCCGCTTCTACCCGGCCGGGGAAATCGTGTCCCACATCATCGGTTTCACCGGCGTGGACGGCAAGGGCCAGGAAGGCGTGGAGCTGGCGCGCGAGAAGATGCTGGCCGGCAAGGACGGCCGCCGCGTGGTGCTGAAGGACCGCCGCGGCCACATCATCGAAGACGTCGCCGCCATCGAGCCGCCGCGCGACGGCCAGAAGCTGGCGCTGGCGGTGGATCACCGCATCCAATACTTGGCTTACCGCGAGCTCAAGGCCGCGGTGGAGCTGAACAAGGCCAAGGCCGGCAGCGTGGTGGTGGTGGACGCCCACACCGGCGAGTTGCTGGCGCTGGCCAATTACCCCTCGTTCAACCCCAACAACCGCAGCGGCGTGACGCCGGAAATGATGCGCAACCGCGGGGTGATCGATCTGTTCGAGCCGGGCTCGACGATGAAGCCGTTGTCCATCTCGCTGGCGTTGGAAAACGGCAAGGCCGGACTCAACACGGTGCTGGACACCCACACTTACATGATAGGCCCGGCCACCATCCGCGACGTGGCGCCGCGCCCCAGCCTGGACATTCTCGGCATCATCCAGAAATCGTCCAACGTCGGCACCAGCAAGCTGGCGCTGATGAGCTCGCCGGAACAATCGTGGAAGCATTACGACGCGCTGGGCTTTGGCCGCGCGCCGGAAACCGGCTTCCCCGGCGAAGCCGGCGGCCGGCTGCGCGACTGGCACAACTGGCGGCCCATCGAGCAGGCGACGATGTCCTTCGGCTACGGCATCTCGGTCAGCCTGATCCAGATGGCGCGCGCCTACACCGTGTTCGCCAACGACGGCGTGATGCTGCCGATCTCGCTGTACAAGACCGCCACCCCGATGCCGGGCAAGCGGGTGCTGAGCGAAAAGACCGCGCACGAGATGCGCGATCTGCTGATCGCCAACAGCCAGCCGGGCGGCGGCGCCGTCGGCGGCCGCATCATCGGCTACAGCGTGGGCGGCAAGAGCGGCACCGCGCGCAAGCTGGAAGGCCGCGCCTATGTGGCCAACAAGCACCGCGCGCTGTTCATGGGCTTCGCGCCGGGCAAAGCGCCGCGCGTGATCGTGTCGGTGATGATAGACGAGCCCTCCGCGGGCAAATATTACGGCGGCGCGGTGGCTGCGCCGGTGTTCTCGCAGATCGCCGGCGGCGCGCTGCGGGTGCTGAACGTGCAGCCGGACGAGCCCTCCAACAACACTTTATTGCCGGAATCCACCCCGGTGCCGGTGGATTTTTGATCAGATCATGAAAAGCCGTTTGACCCCCATGCCGGACTGGAATCCGGCCGACATCAAACAATTGGGACTGCCCGTCAAACGGGTGGAGACCGACAGCCGCCGCGTGCTGCCCGGCGACGTGTTCCTGGCGTGCCCCGGCCTGCATTCCGACGGCCGCGACTACATCCAGGCCGCGCTGGCGAAAGGCGCGGCCGCGGTGTTGTGGGACGACGCCGGCGGCTTCGCCTGGAACCCGCTGTGGCAGGCGCCCAATCTGCCGGTGCCGCATCTGCGCGACCGCATCGGCATGCTGGCGGCCGAGGTTTACGGCTATCCCAGCCGCGCGCTGCGCGTGATCGGCATCACCGGGACCAACGGCAAGACCTCGATTTCCCACTGGCTGGCGCAGGCTTTCTCGCTGCTGGGCCAGAAGGCGGCGCTGATCGGCACCGTCGGCAACGGCTTTTACGGCGAACTGACCGAAACCACCCACACCACGCCGGACCCGGTGACCATCCAGCAAAAGCTGGCCGAATACCGCCGCCAGGGCGCGCATGTGGTGACCATGGAAGTGTCCAGCCACAGCCTGGATCAAAGCCGCGTCAACGGCGTGGACTTCGCCACCGCGGTGCTGACCAACCTGACTCGCGACCATCTGGACTACCACGGCTCGATGGAAGCCTACGGCGAATCCAAGAAGAAGCTGTTCTTCTGGGAAGGCCTGAAGCACGCGGTGATCAACGCCGACGATGAATTCGGCCGCCAGCTGGCCGCCGAAATCGACCCGGCTGAGACTCAGGTGGTGACTTACGGCCTGGAGCAGGGCGATGTGCGTCCGCTGGCGCTGGCCGCCACGCTGGACGGCCTGCAACTGACGGTGACCACGCCCTGGGGCGTCGCCGATGTGCGCACCGGCCTGGTGGGCCGCTTCAACGCCGCCAATCTGCTGGCCTGTCTGGCCACGCTGTGCGTCAACGGCGTCAGCCTGCGCGACGCGGCCGCGGTGATGGCGCGCATCCAGCCGGCGCGCGGCCGCATGCAGAGCGTGGGCGGCGCGCACGAGCCGCTGGTGGTGATCGACTACGCCCACACGCCGGACGCGCTGGAAAAAGCCTTGTCCACGCTGGCCGAGATCCGCCCGGAAGGCGGCCGCCTGTTCTGCGTGTTCGGCTGCGGCGGCGACCGCGATCCGGGCAAGCGCCCGATGATGGGCGCCATCGCCGAGAACATCGCCGACGTGGCGGTGCTGACCAGCGACAATCCCCGCACCGAAGACCCGCAAGCCATTCTGCGCGACGTGCTCGCCGGCATGGACGCCGCGCGCACCCACGTCGAGGCGGACCGCGAAGCCGCCATCCACTGGGCGGTGAGCCAGGCGCGCGCCGGCGACGTGGTGCTGGTGGCCGGCAAGGGGCATGAGGAATACCAGGACATCGCCGGCGTCAAGCGGCCGTTCTCCGACTTCCGCGTGGCGGAAGAAGCGCTGACCGCCTGGGGAGAGCGCGCATGATGACGCTGCTGCAGGCCGCCGAACTGGCCCGGGGCGCTTTGAGCGGCCCGGACGGCGACATCCTGCGCGTGGTGACCGACAGCCGCGAGGCCGGCCCCGGCGATCTATTCGTCGCGCTGAAGGGCGAACGCTTCGACGCCCACGATTTCGTCGCCGAGGTGACGGCCAAGGGCGCGGCCGCGCTGGTGCGCGCGGATTTCGAGCTGTCCGGCGTCAGCCTGATCCGTGTGGACGACACCCTCCTGGCCCTGGGCCGGCTGGCCTCCGGCTGGGCGCAACGCCAGCCGGCGCTGCGCATCGGCGTCACCGGCTCCAACGGCAAGACCACGGTCAAGGAAATGCTGGCCGCCATTCTGCGCCAATATGCAGGCGCGGACGCGGTGCTGGCCACCGCCGGCAACTTCAACAACGACATCGGTCTGCCGCTGACCCTGCTGCGGCTGACGCCGGCGCATCGCTACGCGGTGCTGGAGATGGGCATGAACCATCACGGCGAGCTCCGCTATCTGACCGGCCTGGCCCGGCCGCGCATCGCGCTGGTCAATAACGCGATGCGCGCCCACTTCGGTTATTTCGGCTCCACCGAGGAAGTGGCGCGCGCCAAGGCGGAAATCTTCGAAGGACTGGACGCCGACGGCACGGCGGTGCTGAACGCCGACGACGCCAATCTGGCGCTGTTTCGCCGCGCGGCGGACGGCCGCCGCCAGATCGCCTTCGGCCTGGGCGCCGAAGCCGACGTCCGCGCCGTCGACATCGAACTGAGCGCCTTGAGCAGCCGCTTCACGCTGCGTTGCGCCGACGGCGAACGGCGGATCGAATTGCCGGCGCCGGGCGAACACAATGTGCGCAACGCGCTGGCCGCGGCCAGCCTGGCCTTGGCCGCCGGCGTGCCGCTTGACGACATCGCCGCCGGCCTGGCCGCCTTTGGCGGCGCCAAGGGCCGTTTGCAGCTCAAGCAAAGCCCGCGCGGTCTGAGCGTGATCGACGACAGCTACAACGCCAACCCGGATTCGATGAAGGCCGGGATCGACGTGCTGGTCCGCCTGCCGGCGCCGCGCTGCTTCGTGATGGGCGACATCGGCGAACTGGGCGAAGCCGCCGACGCGCTGCACGCGGAAGTGGGCGAGTACGCGCGGACGCGCGACGTGGACTTGCTGCTGACCTTGGGCGAGGTTTCGCGCCACGCCGCCGCCGCCTGCGGCGCGCGCGGCAAACATTTTGATTCGATTGACGAGTTGTACGAGTTTCTCGACCGGCAGTTGCCGTCGGGTGCCTCCGTTCTGGTCAAGGGGTCGCGCTTCATGCGCATGGAACGGGTGGTGGAACACCTGATGCAACAATTTAGAGAGGAACAATAACGTGCTGCTCTGGCTGGCTGAACTGCTGGGCTCCCACATCCGGGCCTTCAACGTCTTCAACTACATCACGCTGCGCGCGGTGATGGCGGCGCTGACCGCGCTGGCGATCTCCTTGCTGCTGGGGCCGTGGGTGATCCGCAAGCTGACTGAGCTCAAAGTGGGCCAGGCGGTGCGTAACGACGGCCCGCAAACCCATCTGGTCAAGGCCGGCACCCCGACCATGGGCGGCTCGCTGATCCTGCTGGCCATCGGCCTGACCACGCTGCTGTGGGCGGACTTGTCCAATAAATACGTGTGGCTGCTGCTGGCGGTGATGTTCGGCACCGGCGCGCTGGGCTTTTACGACGACTGGCGCAAGGTGGTGTACAAGGACCCGAAAGGCGTGTCCGCCAAGTTCAAGATGGCCTGGCAGTCCGCCATCGCCATCGGCGCCGGCGTGTTCCTGATCGCCACCGCCAAGCTGCCGGCGTCCACCGAGCTGATCGTGCCCTTCGTCAAGACCATCTCCTATCCGCTGGGCGCGATCGGTTTTTGCATCCTGACCTATTTCGTCATCGTCGGCACCTCCAACGCGGTGAACCTGACCGACGGCCTGGACGGTCTAGCTGCCCTGCCCACCGTGATGGTGGCGGCCGGCCTGTCCATCTTCGCCTATGTCGCCGGCCACGCGGTGTTTTCCAAATATCTGGGCCTGCCCTTCATTCCCGGCGCGCACGAGGTGGTGGTGTTCTGCGCGGCGATGTGCGGCGCTTGCTTGGGATTTTTATGGTTCAACGCCTATCCGGCCCAAGTGTTCATGGGCGACGTCGGCGCGCTGGCGCTGGGCGCGGCGCTGGGCACCGTGGCGGTGATCGTGCGTCAGGAAATCGTGCTCTTGATCATGGGCGGCCTGTTCGTGGTGGAAGCGCTGTCGGTGATGATCCAGGTGGCTTCGTTCAAGCTCACCGGCAAGCGGGTGTTCCGCATGGCGCCGCTGCATCACCACTATGAGTTGAAGGGCTGGAAGGAAACGCAAGTGGTGGTGCGTTTCTGGATCATCACCATGATGCTGGTGTTGGCCGGCCTGTCCACCATCAAGCTGCGTTGAGGAAGACTATGGACTACGCGAATCGTCACGTCGTGGTGGTGGGCTTGGGAGGCTCGGGCCTGGCGGCCGCGCGCTACCTGGCCGCGCACGGCGCGCGCGTGAGCGTGGCCGACGCCAAGCCGTCGGCCGAGCGCGTGGCCGAGCTGCGCGCCTTCCTGCCGCAGGCGGAAGTGCGCGCCGGCGATTTCAGCGCCCAGACCTTCGCCGACGCCGACTTGTTGGTGCTGAGCCCGGGCGTGCCGCTGAAACACCCGGCCGTCGCCGCCTACCGCCAAGCCGGCGGCGAGGTGATCGGCGATATCGAAGTGCTGGCGCGCGCGATCCGCGGCGACGGCAGCAAGGTGATCGCCATTACCGGTTCCAACGGCAAGAGCACGGTCACCAGCCTGGCGGGCCATCTGTGCGCCGCCGCCGGCCTGGACGCGGTGGTGGCCGGCAATATCGGCCTGGCGGTGCTGGAAGCGCAGCTGGAACGCGAGCAAAGCGGCAAGCGCCCCGACGTGTGGGTGCTGGAGCTGTCCAGTTTTCAACTGGAATCCACATTTACGCTGGAGGCCGACGCCGCCACGGTGCTGAATATTTCCGAGGACCACCTGGACCGTTACGACGATCTGCTGGACTACGCCCACACCAAGACCCGGGTGTTCCACGGCGCCGGCGTCCAGGTGCTGAACTGCGACGACGCGCTGGTGCGCGCGATGGTTCGCCCTGGCCGCGCGGTCAAATGGTTTTCGCTGACAGAGGATGCCGGATACGCGTTGCGGCAGGATGACGGCCGCTACTGGCTGAGCCTGGACGGCGAGCGGGCCTTCGATTGCGCCGAGATGCGTTTGCAAGGCCTGCACAACGCCGCCAACGCGCTGGCCGCGCTGGCCTTGTGCGAAGCCGTGGGCGCGCCGCGCGTCGCGCTGCTGCAAGGACTGAAAACCTTCCATGGTTTGGAGCATCGCGTCGAGCTGGTAGACGAAATCGCCTCGGTTGCGTTTATCGATGATTCCAAGGGCACCAATGTCGGCGCCACCGAAGCGGCGCTGAACGGCATGACCCGTCCGGTGGTGTTGATCGCCGGCGGCGACGGCAAGGGCCAGGACTTCGCGCCGCTGGCGCCGGCCTGCCGCCGCATCGCCCGCGCCGTGCTGTTGATCGGCCGCGACGCCGGCAAGATCCGCGCCGCGCTGTCCGCCACCGGCTTGCCCTTGCACGACTGCGAGACGCTGGAAGAAGCCACCCGCCGCGCGGCGGAACTGGCGCAGCCGGGCGACGTGGTGTTGCTGTCGCCGGCCTGCGCCAGTCTGGACATGTTCCGCAACTACGCGCATCGCGCCCAGGTGTTCATCGACGCCGTGCGCGAGTGGAAAGCGCGGCAAGCGGAGGCGACGCGGCCATGATCGTGCACGGAGCCCGGCGTTACGCCGCCATCAAGCCGTTCGACGAGGCGCTGTCCTGGGCGCTGGCCCTGCTGTTGTCGATCAGCCTGGTGATGGTGTACTCGGCGTCCATCGCCTACGCCGAGGCCGACGCGGCCACGCACAACCGCTACTTCTACCTGATCCGTCACATGATCTTCATGACGATCGGGCTGAGCGCGGCCTATATCGCCTTCCAGATTCCAACGGCGTTCTGGCAGAAGTACTCCGGCAAGATTTTCCTGATCGGACTGGTCTTGCTGGTGCTGGTGCTGATTCCCGGCATCGGCAAGATGGTCAACGGCTCGCGGCGCTGGATCAATCTGATCGTGCTGAACCTGCAGCCGTCGGAGGTGATGAAGTTCGCCACCGTGCTGTACGCGGCGGATTACACCGTGCGCAAGAGCCATTTGCTGCACAGCTTGAAGGAAGGCTTCGCGCCGATGTTCGCCGCCATGGTGGTGGTGGCCTTCCTGCTGCTGCGCGAGCCGGACTTCGGCGCGCTGATGGTGGTGATGAGCATCGCGATGGGCGTGCTCTTCCTCGGCGGCATCAATATGCGCATCTTCAGCGGGCTGGCGGTGATGGCGGTGGGCGCCATCGTGGTGTTGATCATTTCCTCGCCGTACCGGCTGAAGCGGGTGCTGGGCTTCATGGACCCGTGGGACGACCCGTACGGCAAGGGCTACCAGCTGTCGCACTCCTTGATCGCCATCGGTCGCGGCGAGTGGTTCGGCGTCGGTCTGGGCGGCAGCATAGAGAAATTGTTTTACCTGCCGGAGGCGCACACCGACTTCATCATGGCGGTGATTTCGGAAGAGTTCGGCTTTGCCGGCATCTGCGTGGTGGTCGGTCTGTACGCCTGGATCGTGCGCCGCGCCTTTCACATCGGCGTGGAGTCGAAAAAGCTGGAGCGTTACTACCAGTCGCTGGTGGCGCAGGGCCTGGGCATCTGGCTCGGCATCCAGGTGTTTTTCAACATCGGGGTGAATATGGGCCTGCTGCCGACCAAGGGTTTGACCTTGCCGCTGATGTCTTTCGGCGGCTCGGCGATGTTGATGAATTTGATCGCGGTGGCGGTGCTGCTGCGAGTTGATTATGAAAACCGCCGCATCATGCGCGGCTACAAAGTGTAGCCGCGCATGAGCAGCGCTGTCAGGCGCCTTAGGGCGTAAGCCCGTAGGCGGCGGTTTCTGCGAGCCCGAAGGGCGAAGCAAAAACCGGCGCATGATGCGCGGCAACGAGAGTTAACGGAACGGATAGAGATGGCGAATCGCACGGTCATGGTGATGGCGGCTGGCACGGGTGGACACATCGTCCCCGGCCTCGCCGTGGCCAAGGAATTGCAAAGCCGGGGCTGGAAGGTGGTGTGGCTGGGCACCCGGCGCGGCATGGAGAACAAGCTGGTGCCGCCGACCGGCATTCCGCTGGAGCGGCTGAATTTCCACGGCGTGCGCGGCAAGGGCCTGCTGGGCTCGCTCAAGGGCGCGTTGCAGCTGGCCGGCGCTTTCTTCAGCAGCGCGGCGCAGATTTTCCGTCACCGCCCGGACGTGGTGCTGGGCATGGGCGGTTACGTCTGCCTGCCCGGCGGCGTGATGGCGGGCCTGCTGTGGAAACCGCTGGTCCTGGTCAACGCCGATGCCGGCCTGTTGTTGAGCAATAAGGCCTTGCTGCCCTTCGCCAAGAAACTGGCCTGCGGTTTCGATGGGGACGCGGCGCGCAACGGCAAGGCGCTGGTCACCGGCAATCCGGTGCGCGGCGAGATCGAGGGCATCGCCGCGCCGGCGGAGCGCTTCGCCGGCCGCAGCGGTCCGCTGAAGGTCTTGGTGGTGGGCGGCAGCCTGGGCGCCAAGGTATTGAACGAAACGCTGCCGCAGGCGATGGCCAAGCTGCCGGCCGACAAGCGGCCGCGACTGACGCATCAGACCGGCGAGGCGAATTTCGGCGCGGTCGAGGCCGCGTATCAGGCCGCGGGCCTGCGGGAGCAAGTGGAACTGCTGCCCTTCGTCGACGATATGCCGCAGCGCCTGGCCGAGTGCGACCTGGTGATCTGCCGCGCCGGCGCGATCACGGTCAGCGAATTGTGCGCGGCCGGCGTGCCCAGCGTGCTGGTGCCGCTGGTGGTGTCCACCACCGGCCATCAGCGCGACAACGCCGAGTGGATGGCGCAGGCCGGCGCGGCCTGGCATCTGCCGCAGAAAGAATTGAACGCCGACGGGCTTGCGGGCCTGCTGGCGGGTTTGGATAGAGAGCAGTTGCTGGACAAGGCCGAACGCGCGCGCGCGCTGGCGCGTTCCGGCGCGGCCGGCCGGGTGGCCGACCTGTGCCAGCAGCTGGCCCGGGAATGACAGAGCGTCATACGAGCGCTCAAGCAGAGACACAGACATGAAACACAGGGTCAAACACATACATTTCGTCGGCATCGGCGGCGTGGGCATGTGCGGCATCGCCGAGGTGCTGCACGGCCTGGGCTTTACCGTGTCCGGCTCCGACATGGCGGAAAGCGCCACCAGCAAGCGGCTGATCGATCAGGGCATCCGCGTGTTTTACGGCCACGACGCCACCTATATGCACGGCGCCGACGTGGTGGTGACCTCCACCGCGGTCAAGGCCGACAATCCGGAAGTGCTGGAAGCGCGCGCCAACAAGATCCCGGTGATCCCGCGCGCGCTGATGCTGGCGGAACTGATGCGCTTTAAGCAGGGCATCGCCATCGCCGGCACCCACGGCAAGACCACCACCACCAGCCTGACCGCTTCGGTGCTGGGCGCGGCCGGCCTGGACCCCACCTTCGTTATCGGCGGCAAGCTGACCGCGGCCGGCACCAACGCGCGCCTGGGCTCCGGCGAGTTCCTGGTGGCCGAGGCCGACGAATCGGACGCCTCCTTCCTGCATCTGACTCCGGTGATGGCGGTGGTGACCAATATCGACGCCGACCACATGGACACCTACGACCACAGCTTCGACAAGCTCAAGCAGGCTTTCGTCGACTTCCTGCAGCGGCTGCCGTTCTACGGCCGCGCGGTGCTGTGCGTGGACGATCCCCATGTGCGCGAGATCCGCGGCCGCATCACCAAGCCGGTGACCACCTACGGCCTGGACGATTCCGCCGACATCTACGCCGAGAACGTCCGCGCCGCGGCCGGACAGATGCATTTCGACGTGGTGGTGAAGAACGGCAAGGAAGTGCGTTTCCCGGTGGTGTTGAACATGCCGGGCCGCCACAACGTGCTCAACGCGCTGTCCGCCATCGCCATCGGCCTGGAGTGCGGCGCCAGCGTGGAAGCGATCCAGCAAGGCCTGGCCGAGTTCGCTGGCGTCGGCCGCCGCTTCCAGCGTTACGGCGAAGTGCCGGCCAAGGACGGCGGCAGCTTCACCCTGGTGGATGATTACGGCCATCACCCGGTGGAAATGGCCGCCACGCTGGCCGCGGTGCGCGGCGCCTTCCCGGACAAGCGTCTGGTGCTGGCCTTCCAGCCGCACCGCTACACCCGCACCCGGGATCTGTTTGAAGACTTCGTCAAAGTGCTGTCCAGCGTGGACGCCTTGCTGCTGTCCGAAGTCTACGCCGCTGGCGAAGCGCCCATCGTGGCCGCCGACGGCCGCGCCTTGGCGCGCGCGGTGCGGGTGCAGGGCAAGGTGGAGCCGGTGTTCGTCGAGGACATCGCCGAGATGCAGCAGACCATTTTCGATCAAGCTCGCGACGGCGACGTGGTGGTGACCATGGGCGCGGGCTCCATCGGCGCGGTGCCGGCCAAAGTGGCGGCGGGCGCGTGATGATGAATGACAAGGACAAGGCAATGAAGCAGTACGGCAAGGTGGCGGTGATGATGGGCGGCAGTTCCTCCGAGCGCGAAGTGTCGCTGATGAGCGGCGCCGGCGTGCTCAAGGCCCTGCAATCCCGCGGCGTGGACGCTCACAAGTTCGATCCGTCGGAACAGCCGCTGAGCGCGCTGAAGGACGAGGGTTTCGCACGAGTGTTCAATGTGCTGCACGGCCCCTTCGGCGAAGACGGCACCCTGCAGGGCGTGCTGGAAAGCATGGGCCTGCCGTATACCGGTTGCGGCGTGATGGCGTCGGCGATCTGCATGGACAAATGGCGCACCAAGCTGCTGTGGCAGGGCGCCGGCCTGCCGATCCCGGCCTTCGAACTGCTGGACGAGAACAGCGACTTCGCCGCGGTGGAAGCCAAGCTGGGCCTGCCCATCTTCGTCAAGCCGGCCACCGAGGGCTCCAGCATCGGCGTGACCAAGGTCAAGCAGCCGGGCGAACTGAAGGCGGCGTTTGAAGAGGCGCGCAAATACGACAGCATCGTGATCGCCGAGCGTTTCATCGGCGGCGGCGAATACACCTGCGCGGTGATCGGCGACACGGCGTATCCGACCATCAAGATCGAACCGGCGACCGAGTTTTACGACTACGACGCCAAGTATTTCCGCGACGACACCGTCTACCGCTGCCCGTCCGGCCTGAGCGAAGACGTGGAGACGCGCGCGCGCGAACTGTCGCTGGCAGCTTTCCGCGTATTGGGCGGCCGCGGCTGGGGCCGGGTGGATTTCCTGATGGACGAAGCCGGCGGCATTTACCTGCTGGAAGCCAACACCAATCCGGGCATGACCAGCCACAGCCTGGTGCCGATGGCGGCGCGGGCGATGGGCATCAGTTACGAGGATTTGTGCCTCAAGGTGCTGGATATGGTGCATGTGGGATAACCATCGGCTGCTTAGAGGCCTGGCCAATCTGATGCTGGCCGCCGCAGCGCTGATGTTGCTGTATGCAGGAGGGTTCTGGTTGACGCACGCTCCGGTGTTTCCGGTGAAGAAGATCCAGATTCGCGGCGACATGAAACGCGTGACGCCGGAACAGCTGAAGTTCATTGCCGAGCATGAGCTGTCCGGCACCTTCTTCACGCTGGACATCGACAAGACGCGGGCGGCCTTCGGCAAATTGCCGTGGGTGCGGGATGCCCAGGTGCGGCGGCGCTGGCCGGACGCGCTGGACATCTCGGTGGAAGAGCATGTGGCGCTTGCGCGCTGGGGAGAGAACGGCCTGGTCAATACCCGAGGAGAGCGGTTCGACGCCGCCAGCGACCAGGACCTGCCGGTGTTTTACGGGCCGGCGGGGGCAGAGAAGGACATGAGCGAAATGCTGGGAGGGCTGCGGCAGGATCTGGCCCCGGCGGGCGTCAAGCCGGCGGCGCTGTGGCTGTCCAGCCGCCGCGCCTGGAAAGTGGGGCTGGACAACCAGGTGCAGCTGGAGCTGGGACGCAACGACGTGAGTCCGCGCGCCCGCCGCTTCGCCCAGTACTGGAAGAGCAAATTGGCGGCGTTGCCGTATCACGTGGAATACGTGGATATGCGCTACCCGAATGGATTCGCCGTGCGGATGCCCGATTACAAGGCGCCGCCGGCCAAGGGAAACAAGTAATTAGCAGTTGGAGCGACAGGTGAGCAAACCAAAGGAAAGCAAGAACATGCTGGTTGGCCTCGACATCGGCACATCCAAGATCGTGGCGATCGTCGCAGAAGTCCTGGAGGACGGCCAACTCAATATCGTCGGCATGGGCCACACCCCGTCGCGCGGTTTGAAGCGCGGCATGGTGGTGAACATCGAATCCACGGTGCAGGCCATCCAGCGCGCGCTGGAAGAGGCGGAACTGATGGCCGACTGCAAGATTCACGAAGTGTTCGCCGGCATCGCCGGCAGCCACATCAAGAGCGTGAACTCGCACGGCATGGTGGCGATCAAGGATCGCGAAGTCACCAAGATGGACATCGACCGCGTGATTGAAACCGCGCGCGCGGTGACCATCCCGCCGGACCATCAGGTGCTGCACATCCTGACCCAGGAATACAGCATCGACGGTCAGGAGGGCGTGCGCGAACCGCTGGGCATGAGCGGCGTGCGGCTGGAAGCCAAGGTGCACATCGTCACCGGCGCGGTGTCCGCCGCCCAGAACGTGACCAAGTGCGTGCGCCGCTGCGGTCTGGAAGTGTCCGACCTGGTGCTGCAGCCGATGGCCTCCGCCATCGCGGTGCTGTCGGAAGACGAAAAAGATCTGGGCGTGTGCCTGATCGACATCGGCGGCGGCACCACCGATATCGCGGTCTACGCCAACGGCGCGATCCGCCACACCGCGGTGATTCCGATCGCAGGAGATCAGATCACGAACGACATCGCCATGGCCTTGCGCACCCCGACCAAGGAAGCCGAGGACATCAAGATCCAGCACGCGGTGGCGCTGGTGGCGATGGCGGACCCGAGCCAGATGATAGAAGTGCCGGGCGTGGGCGAGCGCGGGCCGCGGCAGATGTCGCGCGCCACGCTGGCCGAAGTGGTGGAGCCGCGGGTGGAAGAGTTGTTCCAACTGGTGCAGCAGGAACTGCGCCGCAGCGGCTTCGAGGATTTGCTGTCCTCCGGCATCGTGCTGACCGGCGGCGCCAGCCTGATGCCCGGCATGGTGGAGCTGGCGGAGGAAGTGTTCCACATGCCGGTGCGCGTCGGCGTGCCCAAGTATGTGGGCGGCCTGGCGGAAGTGGTGAAGACCCCGCGCTTCTCCACCGGCGTCGGCCTGCTGTTGTACGGCAAGGATCAGATTCAAACGCATGCCGGCCCCAAGGTGGAGACGGCGGGTGTGGGCCAGATGTTCACGCGCATGAAGGCGTGGTTCGCTGGCAATTTCTAAGCGCTACGCGGCCGGCGCACTCGCTGGCCACGATAGCGATCGGGCAGATGTATATGAAGTCGGTAGCTCATCTTTATTGAGGAGAGGAAAATGAGCGGAATGGTCTTTGAAGTTATGCAAGAAACCGCCAATGTGGCGATCATCAAAGTCATCGGCGTCGGCGGCGGCGGTTGCAACGCCATCGACAATATGATCGACGGCAATGTGCACGGCGTGGAGTTCATCTGCGCCAACACCGACGCTCAGTCGCTGCTGCGCAACAAGTCGCCGCAGAAGCTGCAGTTGGGCAACAATCTGACCCGCGGCCTGGGCGCGGGCGCCAATCCGGAAGTGGGCCGCAGCGCGGCGCTGGAAGACCGCGAACGCATCGCCGAGATGCTGCGCGGCTCCAATATGGTGTTCGTCACCGCCGGCATGGGCGGCGGCACCGGCACCGGCGCGGCGCCCGTGGTGGCCGAAGTGGCCAAGGAAATGGGCATCCTGACCGTGGGCGTGGTCACCCGGCCGTTCGAGCACGAAGGCAAGCGCATGAAAGTGGCGCAGAACGGCATCGAGGATCTGAAAAAGCACGTCGATTCGCTAATCGTGATCCCCAATGAAAAACTGATGGAAGTGCTGGGCGACGACGTGACCATGCGCGAAGCCTTCCGCGCCGCCGACGACGTGCTCAAGGGCGCGGTGGCCGGCATCGCGGAAGTGATCACTTGCCCGGGCCTGATCAACGTCGACTTCGCCGACGTGCGCACCGTGATGAGCGAAATGGGCCTGGCGATGATGGGCTCCGCCTACGCCTCCGGCATCGACCGCGCTCGCGTGGCCGCCGAACAGGCCGTGGCCAGCCCGTTGCTGGACAATATCACGCTGGAAGGCGCGCGCGGCGTGCTGGTCAACATCTCCACCGCGCCTGGCTGCCTGAAGATGAGCGAGTATCGCGAAATCATGGGCATCGTGCGCCAGTACGCGGACGAAGACGCGCAGATCAAGTTCGGCACCGCCGAAGTGGAAGACATGCCGGAAGACACCATCCGCGTGACCTTGATCGCCACCGGCCTGGGTCAGAAGAAGACCGCGCGCAATACCGAGGAGCGTCCGGAATACATCAAGATCGTCAAGACCGGCACCGACGACCGCGCGGTGGAAGTGGTCAGCTACGACGACTTCGACACCCCGGCCATCATGCGCCAGGGCCGTCGCCGCGCCGCGCCGTCCATGGACTTCTCCAACCCGGAAGTGAGCGAAAGCTACGACATCCCGGCCTTCCTGCGCAAGCAGGCGGACTGAGGCGGAGCCGCTATAGAAGAAAGCTATTTAATACTGCAAATCAATCAATAAAGTGCGGTTTTTGACTGTGCTAGAATCGGGCATTCCCATTCGTTCGAGAAGCCCGACATGATATTGCAGCGCACGCTGAAACAAGCGATAAGCGCCACGGGTGTGGGTTTGCACTCCGGCGAGCGGGTGAAGCTCACCCTGCTGCCGGCCGCGCCCGACACCGGGATCGTCTTTCGCCGCACCGACTTGCCCGAGCCGGTGACGGTGAAAGTGGATCCATCGCTCGTCAACGACACGCGACTCTCCTCCACGCTGGTGACAGACACCGGCGTGCGTGTCGGCACGATCGAGCATTTGATGTCGGCCCTGGCGGGCTTTGGCATCGACAACCTCGTGATTGAGGTCACGGCGGCGGAGATCCCCATCATGGACGGATCCGCCGCCCCTTTCATTTACCTGTTGCAGACCGCGGGCGTGGTCGAGCAGCACGCCAAGAAGCGCTTCATCCGCGTCACCCAGACGGTGGCCGTGGAAGAGCGCGGCGTGTGGGTGAAGCTGGAGCCGCACGAGGGCTTCAAGGTCACCCTGTCCATCGACTTCAACCATCCGGCCTTCAATCTGGCGCCGCAGACGGTGGCGGTGGATTTCGCGCGTCATTCCTATACCGACGAGATCAGCCGCGCGCGCACCTTCGGCTTCATGCACGAGGTGGAGTACATGCGCAACCACGGCCTGGGCCGCGGCGGCAGCCTGGACAACGCCATCGTCATTGACGACGAATACGTGCTGAATCCGGAAGGCCTGCGTTTCCCGGACGAATTCGTTCGCCACAAAATCCTGGACGCCATCGGCGACCTCTACATCATCGGCCACCCGTTGATCGCCGCCTTCTCCGGCCACAAATCCGGCCACGCGATGAACAACAAGCTGTTGCGCAAGCTGCTGGAGACGCCGGAAGCCTGGGAATACGTCAGCTACGACGACCCGCTGGACGCGCCGTCCAGCTTCCACCGGCTGCCGGAGGTGGCCTAGCGGTGTTTGGTTTCTGGCGCCTGTGGCTGCTCGTCACCATCCTGCTGCTGGGCTGGGCAGGCGTCTGTTACCTATTGACCCGCAATCCGCTCTACCTGCGCTATCTCGGCCGCATCGCCCGCTGGAGCGGCGGCCTGGTGGTGCTGGTCAGCGCCTTCTGGCTGATTTACCGGCTGCTGTCCTAAGAGCCTGTTCAAGGTCTTGCGAGCAAGGGCGAGACAAGGCGAAAACGAGCGAAAAAGCGGAATGTACGAGTGGTACATGAGCATTTTGAGCTGGTTTTTAACGCCGTATCGCTGAAGCGCAGCAGACTTCGAACAGGTTCTAAGCGGGCCGGAGGAGTAATGAACCCATGTCAAAATTGACTCATTTCGACGCCGGCGGCCAGGCCCATATGGTCGACGTCGGCGCCAAGGCGCACAGCCGCCGCCGCGCGGTGGCCGAAGGCCGCATCCGCATGTTGCCCGCCACCTTCGCGCTGGTGAAGGACGGCGGCCATAAAAAAGGCGATGTGCTCGGCATCGCCCGCATCGCCGCCATCATGGCGTCCAAGAAGGCCGCGGACCTGATTCCGCTCTGCCACCCGATCGCGCTGACCCGGGTGGCGGTGGACTTCGAACTGCTGGAGGCCGACAACGCCGTGCGCATCGAGGTCACCGCCGAATGCAGTGGCCAGACCGGGGTGGAGATGGAGGCGCTGACCGCGGCCAACGTCGGCCTGCTGACCATTTACGATATGTGCAAGGCGGTGGACCGCGGCATGGTCATCGACGGCGTGCGGCTGCTGGAGAAAGAGGGCGGCAAGAGCGGGCATTGGCGGGTGGAAGGCTGATCCTGCTCGGTTTTGCAAGCCGCGTCATGCGTCGTTACAAGCTTTGCTGCGCGCCGGCCCGCGACGCTTGACGCCCCCGCTCGGCGGGCTTGTCCCGCCAATAGCCGGCCAAGAGCGAGCCGGAAATATTGTGCCAGACCGAGAACAGCGCGCCGGGCAAGGCCGCCAGCGGGCTGAAGTAGGCCTTGCCCAGCTGGGCGGCCAGGCCGGAGTTCTGCATGCCCACCTCGATCGCCAGCGTGCGGCACACCGATTCGTCGAAGCCCAGCAAGCGTCCTCCCCAATACCCGCCCAACAGGCCGATGGCGTTGTGCAGCATCACCGCCAGAATGCTCAGCCCGCCCACCGCGGCGATATGGTTCTTGCTGCCGGCGACGATGGCGGCGATCAGCGCGACGATGGCCAGCATCGACAACAGCGGCAGCAAGGGCTCCAGCCGGCGGACCTGGGGCGCGAAGAAGCGATGGGCCAGCAGGCCCAGGCCTATCGGCAGGATGACGATCTGCAGAATGCTTAGCAGCATCGCCGCCACTTCCACCTTGATCGCCGCGTCCACGTACAGCCGGGTCAGCAGCGGCGTGGCTATCACCCCAACCAGCGTCGACAGCGAGGAAATGGTGACCGACAGCGCCACGTCGCCGCGCGATAGATAGATGATCACATTGGACGCGGTGCCGCTGGCGACGCTGCCCACCAGAATCATGCCGATGGCCAGCTGCGGCGGCATCTGGAACAGCCGCGCCAGCGCCCAGGCTGCCAGCGGCATTACCAGATAGTGCAGACCCAGGCCGGCCAGCACCGGCGCCGGCCGGCTCAGCACCCGTTTGAAATCGTCCAGCGTCAGCGTCAGCCCCATCGCGAACATGATCACCGCCAGCAGCAGACCGGTATGCGGCAGCAGCGGAGTGAACGCCGCCGGCCGCTGATAAGCGACGGCGGACAGCAGCAGGGCCCATAGCGGGAACAGACGGGTGATTGTGGCGAGCACGGCGACTCCTGGCGGCGGACGATGCGCCCATCATAGGCGATGCGCCCCGGTGTCTGGCAAGCCCGCGCGCGAGCATGGCTGATCCAGCGTCAGCCGTCGGCTGCGCAATCGTCTTTTGCCAGCGGCGGCGCGGCGCGGTTTAATCGGGTCTTCGATTCCATGGAGCGCGCGATGCAAGCGACGATTGCCGGCAAGACCGTGGCTGGCTGGCAGGCCAGCCACCCCTTATTGACGCCCATGATGGCCTTGCAGCCTTTGAGCTGGTTCAACCCCGCGCTGGCGCCGGCGGCGGAAGCGCTGGCCGATGTGGGCCTGAGCCGGGCCGACGTCGCGGACGCCGATGCGCGCTTGCGCCGCTTCGCGCCCTATCTGGCGCGGGTGTTTCCGGACGCGGCCGCCAGCGGCGGCGTCATCGAATCGCCGCTGCTGCCGCTGCCGGCGATGCGCGCGGCCTTATGGGCCGAGGCCGGGTTGGCGGACGGCGGCGGCCTGTGGCTGAAGGCGGACAATCTGCTGCCGATTTCCGGCTCCATCAAGGCGCGCGGCGGCATTTACGAGGTATTGAAGCACGCGGAAAGCTTGGCGCTGAGTCATGGCCTGCTGCGGGAGGGGGACGACTACGCCGGACTGGACAGCGCCGAGGCGCGGGCCTTCTTCGGCGGCTACCGGGTAGCGGTGGGCTCCACCGGCAACCTGGGCCTGTCCATCGGCATCATCAGCGCCAAGCTGGGCTTCCAGGCCAGCGTGCATATGTCGGCGGACGCGCGGCAGTGGAAGAAGGACTTGCTGCGCAGCCATGGGGTCGAGGTGGTCGAGTATCCGTCCGATTACAGCGTGGCGGTGGCCGAAGGCCGCAAACAGGCGGCGTCCGATCCGCGCTGTCATTTCGTCGACGACGAGAATTCAGTCAATCTATTCCTTGGTTACGCGGTGGCGGCGGAGCGTCTGCGCGGCCAATTGGCGGAGCAGGGCGTCCGGGTGGACGCCGAACACCCGCTGCTGGTGTATCTGCCCTGCGGTGTCGGTGGCGGGCCGGGCGGGGTCGCCTTCGGCCTCAAGCTGGTTTTCGGCGACGCGGTGCATTGCCTGTTCGCCGAACCTACCCACGCGCCCTGCATGCTGCTGGGCGTTTACACCGGACTGCATGATGAGGTGGCGGTGCAGGATTTCGGCATCGACAATCTGACCGCCGCCGACGGCCTGGCGGTGGGCCGCCCGTCCGGCTTCGTCGGGCGCGCGATGCAGCGGCTGATAGACGGCTATTACACGGTGGACGATGGCGAGCTCTACCGCTTGCTGGCCATGCTGGAGCGCGAGCAGGGCTTGCGGCTGGAGCCGTCGGCGTTGGCCGGCATGCCGGGGCCGTTGCGGGTGTTGAGCGAGTCCCAAGGCTATCGCCAGCGGACGGGCTTGAGTCCGGAGCGGCTGTCGCGCGCCAGCCATCTGGTGTGGGGCACCGGCGGCGGCATGGTGCCGCCGGCGGAAATGGACGCCTATCTGGCGGAAGGCCGGCGGCGGCTGTCGGCGTGAACGATGCTGGCGATATGCTGAATCTTCCCCCGCGCGCCGGCGTCCGGCTGGACGGCGCGCAATGGTCCAATCTGCACACCTTCGCGGCGGCGGCGCGGCATCTGAGCTTTGCCCGCGCCGCCGAGGAACTGTGCCTGAGCGCCAGCGCGGTCAGCCATCGCATCGCCCGGCTGGAACGGGCGCTGGGCACCCGCCTGTTCCTGCGGCTGACCCGCAGCCTGAGGCTGAGCGAGGACGGCGAACGCATCTATCAGGCCTGGCTGGCCGGTCAGACTCAGCTGGAGGCGGCGCTGAATCCGCAGGACGACGCCGAGCCGGCCGGCGCGGTGGCCCTGTATGCGCGGCCCTCGCTGGCGCAATGTTGGCTGGCGCCGCGGCTGGCGGATTTCGCCGCGCGCTATCCGCGCATTGCGCTGGACATCCGCAGCGGCAACGAGATGGTGGACTTCCGCGCCTGGAATATAGACCTGGCGCTGTATTACTCGGCCGGCGAGTTTCCCGGCCTGGACGCGCAGCGTCTGATGGACGAGCAGGTGGCGCCGGTGTGCAGCCCGGAGTACGCGGAGCGGCACGGCTTGCGCGACAATCCGGCGGCCCTGGCCGCATGCCTGCTGCTGCACGACGCCCAGGCCTGGGAACGAGCGGCTCACGACGCCGAATGGCGGGAGTGGGCGCGGCGGCAGAACGTGGCCTTGCCGCCGCGGGGCATCAGCTTCGACCGTTCCGACCTATGCGCGCAAGCGGCCGCGCATCACGCCGGCGTGGCGCTGGGTCGGCGTCGCTTGGTGCAGCGGCAGCTGGAACGCGGCGAACTGATGCTGCCGCTGGGGCCGTTCGAGCCGCTGGGCCCGCAGGCGTATTATCTGGTGCGCGCGCCGCAAGCGCCGTCGCCGCGGGTGCGGGCGGTGATGGACTGGCTGCGGGTTTGCGCGGCGGATTAGGCGTCCTTGCCCTTTTCGCGCCTGCCCTCTCGCGCGCCTTCCCGGCGGCGTGCTAGTCTGCTTCAGTTCAATGTCATGTCTGCCGCGGGAGGCGCTTGATGATCACCCTGTATCAGTTCGGCCCGGCCATGGGCTTGGTGGACCCCAGCCCCTTCGTGATGAAGGCGGACCTGCTGCTGAAGCTGTCGGGCCTATCCTACCGCCGCGTGCGTGGCGATATGCGCAAGGCGCCCAAGGGCAAGCTGCCTTATATCGACGACGACGGCCAGATCGTGGCGGACTCCACGCTGATCCGCCTGCATCTGGCGGACAAGCACGGCCTCACGCTGGACGCTGGTCTCAGCGAGGCGCAGAAGGCGCTGGCCTGGAGCGTGGACTGCATGCTGGGCGATCATTTCTACTGGGGCATCGTGCATGAACGCTGGATGGTGGACGAACACTTCGCGCGCGGGCCCAGCGTGTTTTTCAAAGGCGTGCCGGCCTTGCTGCGCGGCTTGGTGACGACGCTGGTGCGGCGCAAGGTGCGCGCCAATCTATGGGGGCAGGGCATGGGCCGTTTCAGCGCGGCGGAGCGCTTGCGGCTGCTGGAGGCGGACGTGGCGGCGCTGTCGGCTCTGCTGGGCGACAAACCCTATTTCATGGGCGAGACCGCCACCTGGATAGACGCCAGCGTTTACGCCTTCGTCAGCGGCGCCTTGACCGACGCGATGGGGGAAACCCCGTCGCGGGCGCTGGTGGCGGCGCGGCCGAATCTGGCGGCCTACGCGGAAAGACTGAGGGCCGAGTTTTACAGTGGATAGGCCGGCTGGGTCGCGCCGCAGTAAGAACCTGTTTACGATCTGTTGCGCGTCGTGAAGCGTTGCTCGGTGAGGACAAGCTCAAGATGCTCATGTACCACGTGTACATTCTGTTTTCTCAGCCGTTTTCGCCTTGTCTCGCCTTAGCTCGCGAGAGCGTAAACACGTTCTAAGACAAAAACAAAGGGGAAAACATGAAGATGAGCAGACTGCTGCCCTTGGCGGCCTTGCTGTGCGCGGCCGGCGCCTGGGCGGACGGCGGCCTGGATTACGGCCGTTACGGCATTGATTTGAACGGCATCGATCCGGCGGTGAGAGTACAGGACAATCTGTCGCTGCACGCCAATGGCCGCTGGATCCAGCGCACGGTGATTCCGGCCGAGCGTTCCTCGGCGGGCGTGGCGGAGGCCTTGGCGGACCGCAATCTGGAACGGCTGCGCCAGTTGATCGAACAGGCCGGGCAGGGGACGGATGCCGAGGCGGGGCAGATCGCCGCGCTGTATCGCAGCTTCATGGATGAGGATGCCATTGCTCGGCGCGGGCTGCAGCCGCTGCGCGAATCGCTGCGGGCCGTGGCCGGCCTGGGCTCGGCGGCGGAGGCGGTCCGCTATATGGGCCGCCTGCAGGATCAGCCGGTGGATACGCCGTTCCGCTTCTATGTGAGCCAGGACCCCAAGGATTCCGCCGCCTACCTGGCCGGCGTCGGCCAATCCGGTCTGGCGATGGACCAGGACTACTATCTGGGCAAGTCCGCCGACTTCGCCGCCGCGCGTAAGGCCTATTTGAGTTATCTGGAGCGGCTATTCGCGCTGGCGGAACTGGACCAGCCGCAAAGCCGCGCCCGCGACGTGCTGGCTTTCGAGACCCGGCTGGCGAAAATCCAGTGGACCAATGTCGAGAACCGCGACATCCAGAAAACCTACAACAAGCTGAGCCTGGCCGAGTTGGCGCGCCGGCAGCCCGGCTACGATTGGCCGGCCTTGCTGGCCGACGCCGGCCTGGACGCCGCCAAGCAGTTGAATCTGGACCAGCCCGGCTATCTGAGCAAGCTGGCGCCGCTCTTGCGGGCCGCGCCCGCGTCCACGCTGCGCAACTACCTGCTGGCGCGCACGCTGGACGCTTACGCGCCCAGCCTGACGCCGGCCTTCGTCGACGCCCACTTCGACTTCTACGGCAAGACCCTGGAAGGTCGCAAACAGAACCGCCCGCGCTGGAAACGCGGCGTGGGCATGGTGGAAAGCGGCCTGGGCGAGGCGCTGGGCAAACTCTATGTGGCGCGCTATTTCACGCCGGAGGCCAAGCGCCAGGCCGACGAACTGGTACGCAATCTGCTGCAGGCCTACGACCAGTCCATCGACACTCTGGACTGGATGAGCGCCGTCACCAAGCGCCAGGCCCATATCAAGCTGTCCAAGTACACGCTGAAGATAGGCTATCCGGACAAGTGGCGCGATTACGGCGGCCTGCAGCTGGCGCCGGACGATCTGGCCGGCAATGTGCGGCGCATCGCGGTGTTCAACTACCGCTATATGAGCGGCAAGCTGGGCCAGCCGGTGGATCGCAAGGAATGGAGCATGACGCCGCAGACGGTGAACGCCTATTACAATCCGGCTAATAACGAGATCGTGTTCCCGGCGGCCATCCTGCAGGCGCCGTATTTCGATCCCGGCTTCGATCCGGCGGTCAACTATGGCAGCATAGGCGCCACCATAGGCCACGAAATCAGCCATGGTTTCGACGACCAGGGCAGCCAGTTCGACGGCGACGGCAATATGCGCAACTGGTGGACCGCCAGCGACAAGGCGCGCTTCAAGGCGGCCACGCGCAAGCTGGTCAAGCAATACGGCCGCTACCAGCCGGTGCCCGGCCACCATGTCAACGGCGAACTGACCCTGGGCGAGAACATCGCCGACAACGCCGGCCTGGAAGTGGCCTACAAGGCCTATCATCTGGCGCTCGCCGGCAAGGACGTGCCGGTGCTGGACGGCATGAGCGGCGACCAGCGTTTCTTCATCGCCTTCGCCCAATCCTGGCGCAGCAAGAGCCGCGACGAAGCCACGCTCAAACAGCTGGTGTCGGACCCGCACACGCCGGACCTGTGGCGGCCCATCGGCACCGCCAGCAATATGGAGCCGTTCTACCAGGCCTTCGGCGTCAAGCCGGGCGACAAGATGTATCTGTCGCCCAAGCAGCGCTTCCATTTGTGGTGGTGAGTCATTCCCAGATCGTAAACCGGTTCTCAGACTGAGCGTTTGAGCTGGCCGGGCGTAAGCCCGGCATGGCGGCGGAACATGGCGATGAAGGCGCTGTCCTGCGCATAGCCCAGTTCCGCCGCCACCCGGCTGACGCTTTCCCCCTCGGCCAACAGTCGGCTGGCCTCCATCATTTTCAATTGCCGCCGCCAGGCGCTGAAGCTGAGCCCGGTCTGTTGCTGGAACAACCGGTTGACGGTGCGGGCGCTGGCGCCGGCTTGGGCGGCCAATTGCTCCAGCGTGGCCTCGTCGCCGGGCTGCTGCAATAGCTGCTCGGCAATGCGCAGCAGCCGCCGGTCTTGCGGCAGCGGCAGGCTC
The DNA here is from genome assembly GCF_057809415.1 of Chromobacterium sp. FG22. Taxonomy (NCBI): domain Bacteria; kingdom Pseudomonadati; phylum Pseudomonadota; class Betaproteobacteria; order Neisseriales; family Chromobacteriaceae; genus Chromobacterium; species Chromobacterium sp. FG22. The sequence continues at coordinate 138,729 of NZ_JBMDJX010000007.1, forward strand.
AGCGCCTGCTCCGGCGCGCGGCCGGCCTCGTCCAGCAACACCTCCACCAGCCGCTGCTGCGCCGGCTCTAACGGCGACAGCGGCCATTCCGCCACCCGCACGATCAATTCCCGCAACAGCGGGCTGACGGCGATGATCTGCGGCCGCCGCGGCAGCGCGGGATAGACGACCGGATCGAAGTACAGGCTGCGATAGGCGAAAGGCTTGCCGGTTTCGGCCTGATGCCACAGCCCCGAGGGAATCCAGGCGGCCATTGTCGGCGGCAGCACGCAGCGGGTGTGGCCGATGCGGATTTGCAGCACGCCGCTGACCGCGTACATCAGCTGCGCGCGGCGATGGCGGTGCAGGCCGGAGTCATGCGGCGCCGGCGCGTCTATGGCCATGCCGACGATGGGATCGGCGAGCTGGTCCGGGTCCGGCGCCGTGGCGGGCAGGTAGCGCGGCATCTTGTCCGATTCTCAATGTTTTGTGGCTATCCATCGATAATAGGCGTGCCTTCATCCTCCTACAATCCCTGTTCGTTGTTTTTAGGAGGACAAAATGAAAACCGCGATCCGGGCAGCGCCGCTGGCGCTGCTGATTGTATTGCTGGGTTTCCCACAATTGAGTGAAACCATTTACGCGCCGGCCTTGACCGAGATCGCCCAGGCTTACCATGTCAGCGCCGGTCAGGCGCAGTTGACGATGAGCGTCTACTTTCTGGCTTTCGCCTTCGGCGTGGTGTGCTGGGGCCGGCTGGCCGATCTATACGGACGGCGGCCGGCCTTGCTGGCCGCCCTGGCCTGTTACGGCGCGGGCGCGGTGCTGGCGGTGATGAGCCGCGATTTCACCGCGCTGCTGCTGGCCAGGCTATTGCTGGCCTTCGGCGCCAGCGCGGGTTCGGTGGTGGTGCAGACCATGTTGCGTGACCGCTATCAAGGCCCGGCCTTGCTGACGGTGTTCGCCACCGTCAGCGCGGTGTTGTCGCTGTCGCCGGCCTTGGGCCCGCCGCTGGGCGCCGTGCTGGTGGCCGGTTTCGGTCATCAGGGCGTGTTCGCCGCCTTGTGCGGCTTGGCGGCGCTGTTGCTGCTGTTGTCCTGGAAGCTGGCCGGCGAGACCCGGCCGGCGGACCTGCCGCCGCCGGCGGCCTTGAGCGCGGTGGCGGCCAGGATGGCGCGAGATCCGCGGGTGCTGGCCACGGTATGGCTGGTGGCCGGCTTCAATCTGCTGTTGTTCGGCTTTTACACGCTGGCCCCGTTCACGCTGCAATTGCTGGGCATGCCGGCCTGGTTGTTCGGCCTCAGCGGTTTGCTGGTGGCCGCCGGCGGCCTGTTCGGCGGCGCGGTCAATCGCCGGCTGGCGGCGCGCGGCGGCGCGGAGCGCTTGCCACGCCTGGCCTTGATGGCCGCCGGCGCGGCGGCCCTGGTTCAGTTGCTCAGCGGCTGGCCGGGTCTGCTGCCGGCCGCGGCCGTCGGCGTGCTGTTGCTCAGCCAACTGGCGATTTCCGCGGCCTTCGGCTGCGCGATTCCGCCGCTGCTGGCGGGGGCTCTGCGGGATTACCGCCAGGTGCAGGGCACGGCCGGCGCCTTATTGGGCCTGATGTACTACCTGCTGATCGCCGGCGGTCTGGGTTTGCTTGGCGCGGCTTATCAGCCGTATGTCTTGTACCAGCCCATGGTCATGGCGCTGCTGTGCGCGGCGATGTGGCCGGCGGCGCGGCGATTGAATCGGTAGGGAGTTGAATATTCTGTCTGCTTCATGGCATTGTGTTGAAAATTTCAAACAGCCATGGAGAGCAGAGCGATGAAACAGGCCAGCGATATCATTGTGTTCCAGCGTCACGACGTGGCGCTGGAATCGTTTGTGGCGGCCGAGGATCGCCGCGTCGCCGGCGAATGCCGGCAAAGCGTGGCCAACCATTATTCCGATCCCAGCGGGCAGTTCCACGCCGGCATCTGGAGCGGCGGGCTGGGCTGCTGGAAAGTGCGCTACAGCGAACACGAGTTCTGCACGCTGTTGCAAGGACGAGTGAAGGTCAGCGACGAGGCCGGGAACAGCGTGGAGTTGAAGCAGGGCGATCACTTCGTGATCCCCGCGGGCTTCGTTGGCACCTGGCAGGTGCTGGAGCCGGCGTGCAAGACTTACGCGGTGTTCGAAGCGCGACAGGCCGAGTGAACCGCGACAAGCAACAGCCCCGCATTGCGGGGCTGTTTTTCGTGGCGGCGGGCCGGGCTTAAAAGGTGAAGCCGGCGCCGATATACATGCCGTCGGCAAGACGACGATTGCGGTTGTTGTCCTTACGCTCGATGTCGAAGTAGCGATAGCCGGCTTCCACGGTGAACGGTCCAATGGGGTTCCAGCGCACGCCGGCGGCCAGGTCGCTGACGTTCTTGACGCTGCCGCTGGCCATGCTGTCGCCGGCGTAATAGGCCTGGCCGTAGAGGCTGAGCTTGGGCGCCAGCTGGATGTTGGCGCGGCCGCCGAGCAAGGCGGCGGTGCCGGAACCGCTGTCCGGGTTCAGGCCCATCAGCTTGCCGCCGCCGGCCAGGGTGACCGGGCCCAGCGGAATCGCGAACTCCAGGCCGGCGCCGCCGGCATTGCCCTTGTGGTCGCTGTTCAGGTAGTCGATGGAAAGCCCCAGGCCCAGGCCCTGCGGGGTGCGGCTGAATTGCTGGAAGTCCTTGCCGGCGATAAAGCTGTAATCGGCGGCGTGGGCGGCCGCAGTCAGGGCGAGCAGCGCGGCGGCGGCGCTCAGATGCAGAGTTTTCATGGGTCACTTCTCTTGGGTGAGTTAGACAACAAGGGAAGTGACCACTTTTTAAGTAACAAGTTCGGCGAGCCGCCAAATATTCGAGTGTGAATTATTCACTGGCCAGCAAATTCTCCAGCTCCAGCAGCCGGGTTTTGAGGGCGGCCACTTCGGCTTCCAAGGCGGCGACGCGGCCGGCGATGCCCACCTCGATCACGCCGCAGCCGTTGTCGCCGGCGGCCGGCAGCGATTGCGGCTCGCCGCTGAGCAGATGGGCCCAGCGCGCCTCGCGCTCGCCGGGCTGGCGCTCCAGCTTCAGCACCAGCGGCGGGTATTTGTCGGCCAGCGCGTTGAGAGCGGTTTCCACTTCCTCCACGCCGCTGAAGCCGTAGATGCGGCCGGAACGGGTGCGGATTTCCGCCGAGGTTTGCGGTCCGCGCAACATCAGCAGGGCCAGCGCCGCCAGCCGCGCGCCTTCGATATTCCATTCGTAATTGAGCCTGTGCTCGTATTTGGCCACCCGGCTGCCGGCCGGCAGCCGCTCGCTCGCCAGCTTCTTGGCGATCAGGCTGTCCAGCGCCGCGCTGATGTCCGCTTCGGACAGCTGCATCACCGGTTCGCGGCTGGTCAGCTGGTTGCAGGCCGAGGCCAGGCCGTTCAAGGTCATCGGGTAGGCGTCCGGGGTCAGCGCCTGTTTTTCCACCAGGGCGCCCAGCACGCGCACTTCATGCGCTTCCAGTTGATGTGTATCCATCCATGTCTCCGCTTGAGGCTGCCGACGCCGGGGGCGACGGCTGGCCGGATTGGCATTTAGCGATTCTAGCGCGGTTGGCAGGCCCTACGCACGGTGAGATCATGGTCTTGGCTTGACAGCGGCCGGCGCGCTTGCCACGCTGTGCGGTTTTTGTCGATGGTGGGGAGGGGGCGATGACGCGAGTGGACGTGTTGCTGGTGGAACTGGGACTGGCGGCTTCGCGCACGGCGGCGCAGAATCTGATCGCCGCGGGGCGGGTCCGTTGCGACGGCGCGCCGGTGAGCAAGCCCAGCCAGAAATGCGCGCCGGGCAGCCGCTTCGAGATCGCCGCCGATCCATCCGATCGTTTCGTGTCGCGCGGCGGCTTGAAAATGCTGGGCGCGCTGGAGTCGTCCGGCCTGGACCCACGCGACGCGCTGGCGCTGGACGTGGGCCAGTCCACCGGCGGTTTCAGCGACTGCCTGCTGCAGCAGGGCGCGCGGCGAGTGGTGGGCGTGGACGTGGGGCACGATCAATTGCATCCGCGGCTGCGGACGGACGCGCGCCTGCGTTATTTCGAAGGGGTGAACGCCAGGGCGCTGGACCACGCGGCCCTGTTGGCGGCCAACGAGGGTTTGCCTTTCGACCTGATGGTGTGCGACGTGTCCTTCATTTCGCTGACCCTGGTGCTGCCCTCGGCGCTGCCCTTGATCCGTCCCGGCGGTCACTTGCTCAGCCTGGTGAAGCCGCAGTTCGAGGTGGGGCGCGAAGGTTTGGCCAGGGGCGGCATCGTACGCGACGAGAGCCTGTACCCGCGCGTGCGGGACAAGATCAGCGAGGCGGTGCGGGAGCAGGGCTTTGAGCTGCTGAAGTGGTTCGACAGTCCGATCACCGGCGGCGACGGCAACCGCGAGTTCTTCATCTACGCGCGCAAGCGCTGAGCGGCGCGAGGCGACACCTTGTTATGATGAAGGCATCGCCAGGGCCGCGCGTCGCGGTTATTATTCCGCTTGGCCGAACTCGCTTTGCTCGCTGCGCAGAACCATGACGGGACAGTTGGCGCGGCGCAGCAGGTTCTGGGCGAAGCTGCCCAACAGCAGATGGGCGATGCCGCTGCGGCCATGGGTGCCGAGCACGACCAGGCCGGCTTTGTGGCTGTCCGCGTAGCGCACCAGCAGTTCCGCCATGTCGGCGCCGCCGTCCCAGCTTTCCGCCATGTGGATCTGCACCTGTTCCACGCCGGCTTCCACCGCCTGTTTGCGCGCCTGTTCCAGCACGCGGTTGCCGTCGCGGAAGGCTTGATCGTGCAGTTCGTGGGTGCCGAGCAGGCCGACGCCTTCCACCGCCAGATCGCGCAGGCTGGCGATGTGGAACAGGGTCAGGCTGGCTTTGCAGAACTTGGCGACGCGGATGGCTTCCAGCAGCGCCTTGTCCGAATTGCTGCTGCCGTCCAGCGCGGCGATGATGTGTTGGTACATGTCCGATGTCCTTTATGGCTGGTGAGACAGGAGGATTATCGTGACAGCATATCGCGGCGGGCGGCCCAGGCCAAGCCGGCATGGACCGGGTTTGACCTGGCGCAAGGCGTTGACGGCGGGGCGAGGCGGTGTTTTACAATGACATCCTCAGTTAAAGGTTTGATTTGAAATGTTTGTTTTTCTATTGATCGTGGGCGCGTGTTTGCTGGCTTTGCTGGGGTGGATAGTGTACTCGCGCCGCGCGCCGCGCCAGGTCACGAGGACGCGCGCCGAGGACAAGGTGTACGCCTTGAATACCCAGATCCGCAGCGTGGAGCCGCCTGAGCATTCCACCGGAGCGGCCTTCGGCGTGTTGCTCAAGGCCGCGCGCGGCGACCGCGCCGCGGTGGAAAAGTGGATCGTGGCCGAGCAATACCGCGGCAGCGTGCCGGTCAGCCGCGAGGAGGCGATCGAACTGCTGGCGCGGCGGCTGCTGTTGAGCCGCAACTGAGGCGCTTGGCGCGAGACAATGCAAACAGGCCCGCATCAGCGGGCCTGTTTGCATTGGTCAATGGGTTCTCAGGCCAGCAGACCCAGGTATTGACGCTCCCATGGCGTGACCTGGCTGTGGTAGTGAGTCAGTTCCACCTCCTTCACCGCCAGATAGGCGGCGCTGAACTCCGCGCCGAACAGCTGCGCGGCGGCGTCGCCGCCGGCCATCGCCTCGCAGGCGGCGTCCAGGGTATTGGGCAGGCTGGCGCGTTCGCTCTTGAACACATTGCCGGTGGCGGGCTCGCTGGGCTGCAAGCGGTCTTCTATGCCCAGCAGGCCGGCGCCCAGGCTGGCCGCCAGCGACAGATAGGGGTTGGCGTCGCAGCCGGGCAGCCGGTTTTCCACGCGGCGGCCTTCCGGGCCGGACACCGGCACCCGCAGCCCCACCGAGCGGTTGTCCAGGCCCCAGCTCAGATTGACCGGCGCGGCCATGCCTTTGACGAAGCGGCGGTAGGAATTGGGGCTAGGGCAGAACAAGGGCATCAGTTCCGGCAGATAACGCTGCAGGCCGGCGATGAAGCCGTAGAAGGTTTCCGAGGCTTCGCCGTCGGCGCGGCTGAAGACATTGTCGCCATGCTGGTCCACCACGCTTTGGTGCAAGTGCATCGAACTGCCCGGCTGGCCCGGCAGCGGCTTGGCCATGCACACCACACTGAGGCCGTGGCGGTTGCCGATCTCCTTAAGCGCGGTCTTGAACAGGAAGGTTTGGTCGGCCAGCGCCAGCGCGTCGCCGTGTTTGAGGTTGATTTCAAACTGGCTGGGGCCCATTTCGTGGACGAAGGTGTCGGTGGCGATGCCCAGCATTTCGCAGGCGCGGTAGAGATCGTCGAAATAGGCTTCCAGATCGTTGAGGGAGGAGAAGCTGAAGGAGTCGAAGCCGGCTTCGCGGCGGCCGCTGCGCAGCGTGGGCGGCTGAAACGGCTGCTGCGGGTCGCCGTGGGCGGCGAAGACGTAGAACTCCAGCTCCGGCGCCACCACCGGCGTCCAGCCGAGCGCCGCGTAGCGCGCCAGCACCGCTTTCAGCGCCGAGCGCGGCGCCAGCGGCGCCAGGCTGCCGTCGTGGTCCACGCAGTCGCAGATCACGCTGGCGCGCGGGGTCTTGGCCCACGGCACCTGGCGCAGAGTGGCGAAATCCGGAACCAGGGTGACGTCCGGATCGTGCTCGCCGTAGTAGCGGTAGTCCGGGAATTCGCCGATGCAACTTTGGATGGGCACCGCCCGCGCGATGCGCAGCGGCTGCCCCTTGATGAAGGCCTTGGCCGGCAAAGTTTTGCCGCGGGCAAAACCGTGCACGTCGGCGAAAGCCAGTTCTACGTCACGAACATTTTGTTGAATCAGCCATTCGGCCAAGTCCGCCGGGATGGTGGCCTGGGACATGAATCTCTCCCGATGCGCTTGCGCATTATTGTTTGCATGTTTGGGTCTGTCTGTCCGTGGCTTTGTTTTATTTTTGGAGCGTTTGCTCTGCGCACATTATGCCATCAGGCAGGGGCGGGAGGGCAAGCCCGGAATGAAGGCGGCAAAAAGCCCCGGCGGAGCGGGGCTTGGGGAAGGCTGGGAAGGGGTTTACGATCGCGAGCTAGGGCGAGACAAGGCGTTGCGGCCGAGAACGCGGAACGTACTCGTGGCGCATGAGTACTTCGACTTTGTTTTCAACGCCGTATCGCCGCCAACAGGCTCTTAGAGGCGGAAACGGCCCACGGTCTGTTGCAGGGTGTCCGCCTGTTGATCGATGGCGCGAACCGCCCCCACCGCGTTGCTGACCGAATTCTGGGTTTCCTCCACCACGCCGGCCACCTGCTCGACGTTGCCGGCGATATTGGTGCCGGCCTGGCTCTGCTCGCCCATCGCCACCACCACATTGTGCACATGCTCCAGCGCCTGGCTGGCCTGCTTGCTGATGGCGTCCAGCGTCTGGGCCGCCTGCTGCACCTGCTCCACGCCGCCTTCCACCGCCGGGCGGATGTCGTCCATCTGGCTGGACACGCTGCCGGTTTCGCTGACCACCGCCTGCACAATGGTGGAGATCTCGTCGGTGGCGGAGGCGGTGCGCTCGGCCAGCTTGCGCACTTCGTCCGCCACCACCGCGAAGCCGCGGCCCATCTCGCCGGCGCGCGCCGCTTCGATCGCCGCGTTCAGCGCCAGCAGATTGGTCTGGTTGGCGATGTCGCGGATGGTTTCGGCGATGCCGCTGATGTTGCGGGTGCGTTCGGCCAGCTTGCCCACCATATCGCTGGCGCTATGCACTTGGCCGGCGATGTTGCGGATGCCCTCGGCGGCCCGCGCCGCCAGCGCTTCGCCCTGGCGCGCCAGCTCCACGGTGTCGCGCGAGCCGGATTCGGTGTCGCGGGCGCTGGCGGTGACGTGGTCTATGCTCACCGACAGCTGCTCGATGGCGGCGGCGGCGGAACTGGTGGAGGAGCTGGCCACGCCGGAAACGTCGTGCACCTTGTCCATATCGCTGGACAGCTGACGGCTGGCCTGGTTGATATTGGTGGCGGCGAGGCTAATCTCCTCGATCATCTGGCGCAGTTTCAGCTGCATTTCGCGCATTGCCGCCAGCAGGCTGTGTGGCGGGCCCTGCACCACGATGTCGGTGCCCAGATCGCCGTCGGCGATGGCCTTGACCACCTGCGCCGCGTAGTTGGGATCGCCGCCCAGAGACTGCATGATGCTGCGCGAGACCAGCAGGATCAGGCCGGCCAGCGTGATCACGCCGATGGCGGCGATGATCAGCAGTGTGCGCGCCTGGCTCCAGAACAGCTGGTCGATGTCGTCGATGAAGATGCCGGTGCCCACCATCCAGCCCCAGGGCTCGAAGCGCACCACGCCGTTGAGTTTGGGAAACTCCCCCTTGCTGCCCTTGCGCGAGGTCTGGATGGTCACCAGGCCGTAATGCTCTTTCTGCAAGGCCTCTTCATAGACCGCCACCGTGGTGCGGCCGTCCGGCAGCGTGCTGCCCATGTCCACCTTGCCCACCCGGTCTTTGTTGGGGTGGAACATCACCACGTTTTGCGGATTGCGGCCGAAGAAGTAGATGTCGTCCACCTTGAGCGCGTTGAGGGCGGCGATGGCTTGTTTTTGAGCGTCGGCGCGCGGCAGGCCTTTTTCCTCCAGTTTCTGGAAGTGGCTCATGGTGCCTTCCGCCATGCGCAGCAGGTGGGTGATTTGCTCGCGCTTTTCCTGGCCCAGCGTGGCTCGGGTGGAGAGCAGCGCCACGGCCGCGATGCTGAGCAGCGCCAGCAGGCTGGCCGCCATGATGATGAACAGTCTGGTATTGACCCGCATGATGTTCGCTTTTCGAAGGTGGATGTCTGATTGTGGGCTGTCGGCCCTGTCTTTGCCGGCGGCAAGGACAGGGCCGGGATTATCGCCTGTTCTAGTATGGTTTTATGACATTACAAGCAACAAGATCAAGGGTTTGGTATTAATACGGAAGGATGAACGCCGCCGGCGGCGGCGTTGCGACGGGGTTTTCAGTCGTGGACTTGCAGCCGGCCGCTGGCGATGGCGGCCTTGAACACCTGGTAATCGGCTTCCACCTGGTCGGCGTAGGCCAGCGCGTAGCCGGCGATGGCCTGGTCCAGCTTGTCGCTGTCGCCCACATAGCCGGCCAGTTGGGCGGCTTGGCCGCCGGATTTGGAGTGCGCGCGCGCCAGCGCCCAGGCGCAGGCCTGGCCGTAGGCGGTCAGCGCTTCCGGCGTGGCGAAGGCTTCCAGCGACGGCGCCGCCTTCATGTCGCGCAACTGGCGCACGTAGAAGTGACGGCCGGCCGGGCCGGTGGTCCAGCCCAGGAACAGATCGCTGGCTGCCTGCATCAGGCGCTGGCCGAACACCACCCGCTTGCCCTGATGGCCGTGCACGCAGGCCTGGGTGTAAGGTTCCAGCACCGAGGGGCGCGCCTCCTTCAATTGCAGGAACAGCGGCTGGTCGAAGTTGTCCTGCAACAGCATCACCAGACAGCGGGTGCCCACGCTGCCCACGCCCACCACCTTGAACGCGCAATCCACCAGCCGGAAGCGCTCCAGCAACTGACGGCGGTCTTCCTTCAAGGTGTCGATGTAGTTGTCCAGCATCGGCTTGACCAGGGCCTCGGCGTCGTCGGCGGACAGCCAGCTGTCGTCGTTGTCCAGCAGGGTGTTCTTGTCGTGCAGATGGAAGATCACCGGCGGGTTGTCGCGCAGCCGCAGGGTGCCGTCTTCCAGCTCCGTCATCTTGGGCAGCAGTTTTTCCTGGGTCTGGTGTCTGGCCTTGTCGGACAGCTTGAGCATTTGCTGGCGGATGGCGTCGGTGGGCGCGCGCTCCAGCAATTGTTCGAAGCCCACCTTGGTGTACCACAGCTCCAGTTGTCCCATGCGGGCGTATTCATTGACGCGGCGGCGGTAGACCTCGCTGGCGCGGCACACCATGTCCCGCGCCTGGCTTTCGCTGAAGCCCTGGCCGCGCGCGGCCAGCACCAGGCTGACCGCCAACCGTTTCAGATCCCATTCCCACGGACCGTGGTGGGTTTCATCGAAGTCGTTGATGTCGAAGATCAGCTGCCGTTCAGGGGAGGCGAAGAAGCCGTAGTTCATCAGGTGGGCGTCGCCGCAGATCTGCAGCTTCAGGCCGCTGGAGGGATTGGCGGCCAGATCGGCGGCCTGGATCATGGCGAAGCCGCGGAAAAAGGTGAAGGGCGAAACCTGCATCCGGCTGTAGCGCAGCGGAATCAGGCCCTGCACCCGGCCCTGCGAGGTGTGTTCCACCATGGCGAGGATGTCGCGCGGCGCGCTGAGCCGGTTTTCGGCTTGCAGCGTGCGGGAGCAGGCTTGGCGCAGCGCCTTGCCGGCGGCGTAGTGCAGTTCGTACTTGGCGTGGTAATTGGACATGCGGGCTCCTGGACGAAGATCTCCTGTCCAGTGTAACCGCTGGAGAATTTTTGTCAGCGGGACTGGCTGTCAAACGCCGGCTCCGCTTATCCACAAGCTTGTCCCCGTTTCATCCACATTACACACAGCGCGCCGTGGGTTTCAAAAGTTGTGCACAAGCGGAAAAGGCAAGCGGACGCAATCAAACCGGGGGTCTGCCGGGGTCTTTTCAATGTTATCCACAGTTTTGTGCACAGTTTGCGCACACTCTCCACAGCCGCGGGGCCGCGGCCGGCGCTGTCCACAGCCCGGCCGGGGGAGGGACTCAGGCGCGCTGAGCGCAATCCGCGACCAGCTTGCGCCATGCCTTGCTGTAACTGAGGCCATGGGTGTTCACCGTCAGCTTGCTGGCGTCGCCGTCCGGGCGGATGAGGATTTCCAGCCCGTCTTTCTGGGTGGCCGGATTGGTCAGACGCACGGTCTCGCCGCCGTCTCGGCCGCGCTCGCGTTCGATGTATTCGCTGGGAATGCGCAGCTTGCGCATGCGTTCGTCCAGGCAGCTGGCCACGGCGGGCGGCGAGGCCTTGGCCTTCAGCGTGGCGACGGGGTCGCTCAGATTGGCGAGCGCAGGCATGACCGCGCAGCTCAGGGCGACGCCCAGCGCGGCTTGAAGCAATAGGGATTTGCAGTGTTCGATCAGAATGGGCATGGCGTTCTTGCGTCGGGACGGGATATGGGGTTGGAAGCCCGGCGCCGCGCGCAAGTTCGAGTTAGGCCGGTTGCAGGTGTTAAGGAGTTTGAGACGGCGGAGCCGCGGCGGACTGGGCGCCGCTTATTCAGCCATGCAACGCGGCGGATTCGCCGACGATGGCGAGCAGCAGCCAGATTTGCCAATAACTGCTGCGCGCCAGCGAGTCGGCGCCGCGCAGTTCCAGACTGCGCTGGATGCGCAGCTGGCTTTGCCAGCGCATCAGGCCGCGCGAAGCGCGGACTTCCAGCAGCAGCAGCGGGGCCAGGGTCAGCAGTTTGAGCATGAACAACGGTTGTTGCAGCCGGGCGGGGTCCAGCGAGAGCAGGCCCAGGCCGCTGACGGTCCACAGCGTCAGCGCCAGCAGCCACCAGCGGTGGCAGCGAAACAGCTGCGGGGTCTGATTGGGGAATTGCTGCTGGCGCAGCAGGCCGGCTCGGCTCCAGAGGGCGGCCAGGCCGGCGCCCAGAGCCAGTAGATGCAAGCTTGCCAGCAACCAATGCCACAACATGGTCCGACTCCCGCCCCCAAGAGATGCCCTACACGGTAAACAGGGGCGAGGCGGCTGGCAAGCTTATTCGGCTAGCCGTTTGACCGGCGCGGGGCTCAGCCGTCGAAGCGCTGGCCGGCTTGAGCGCGGCGCAGGAAATCCAGCATCGCCGGCACGCGCTCGGAACCCTCGACCGGGGACCAGGCGGCCAGGTTCTGGTCCTGCAGCGGCAGATACGGGCCGTGCTTGACTTCGAACACCACGCTGCCCGGTTGCAGCGACACCACCGAGTGCCAGGTGTTGGCCGGCATTTCGAAGACGCGCGCGCCGTCCGCGCCCAAGCGATGGCGGCCTTGCACCACGCCGGCCTCGTCGAACACGATCACCTCAAAGGCGCCGCTGAGCGCGATCAGCATCTCCCAGCTGTGGTCGTGGCGGTGCGGGCGGACATAGGTGTCCGGCTCCATGGCGATGGCCAGGCGCTGGATCGGGTCTTCCAGCTGGACGTGGAAATTCTGGTTGGCGCGCAGGCGCGGCGCACAGGCGGCTTTGGCCGACAGCGCGGCCAAGTCTTGTTGGTTCAGGGTCAGCATGGAATCGCCCGGTATGGAAGCAAAGCAGCGATTATCAATGAAAACGCCGCCGGCAGCGAGGCCGGCGGCGTAGCGAAAGCCGCTCAAGCAAGCGGCCTTCGATGCGGTGGGATCAGGAGCGGATATGGCCGTCGCCCAGCACGATCCACTTTTGGCTGGTCAGACCGGTCAGGCCCACCGGGCCGCGCGCGTGGATCTTGTCGGTGGAAATGCCGATTTCCGCGCCCAGCCCGTATTCGAAGCCGTCGGCGAAGCGGGTGGAGGCGTTGACCATCACGCTGGCGGAGTCCACCTCGCGCAGGAAGCGGCGGGTGCGGCCGTAGTCTTCGGACACGATGGCGTCGGTGTGGTGGCTGCCCCAGTGGTTGATGTGTTCGATGGCCTCGTCCAGATCTTTGACCACCTTGACGGCCAGGATGGGCGCCAGGTATTCGCTGGCCCAGTCCTCTTCCCCGGCCGGGCGCACCTTGTCGCCCAGGATGGCGCGGGTGCGTTCGCAGCCGCGCAGCTCCACGCCTTTTTCCCAATAGGCCGCAGCCAGGCGCGGCAGGATGAATTCCGCGAAGGCGGTGTGCACCAACAGGGTTTCCATGGTGTTGCACGTGCCGTAGCGATGGGTCTTGGCGTTCAGCGAGATGTCGAAAGCCTTGTCCGGGCTGGCGGTGTCGTCGATGTAGACATGGCAGTTGCCGTCCAGATGCTTGATCACCGGCACCCGCGCCTCGGCGCTGATGCGGGCGATCAGGCCCTTGCCGCCGCGCGGCACGATCACGTCCACGTATTGCGGCATGGTGATCATCTCGCCCACCGCGGCGCGGTCGGTGGTGGCCAGCACCTGCACCGCCTCGGCCGGCAGGCCGGCTTCGCGCAGGCCCTCGTGCACGCAGGCGGCGATGGCCTGATTGCTGTGGAAGGCCTCGGAGCCGCCGCGCAGCAGCGCGGCGTTGCCGGATTTCAGGCACAGGCCGGCGGCGTCGGCGGTGACGTTGGGGCGGGCCTCGTAAATGATGCCCACCACGCCCAAGGGCACTCGCATCTTGCCCAACTGGATGCCGGACGGACGGTAGGCCATCTCGCTGACCTCGCCCACCGGGTCCGGCAGCGCGGCGATTTGGCGCAGGCCTTCGGCCATGCCGGCGACGGTATTCTCGTTCAAGGCCAGGCGGTCCAGCAGCGCCGGCTCCAGGCCGGCCTTGCGCGCAGCCTCCATGTCCAGGGCGTTGGCGGCCAGCAGCTGCGCCTGCTCGCGCAGGATGGCGTCCGCCATCGCCAGCAGCGCGCGGTTCTTCTGCGCGGTGTCGGCGCGGGCCAGTTCGCGGCTGGCTTTGCGGGCGGCCTTGCCCGCCTGTTGCATATAGTCTTTGACGTTCATCGTGGAAACTTCCGAGAGCCAGAATAGAGGATTGACTCTGAGAGTAAACCAAAGCGGGGAGGGCGGCCAGAGCGGTGCGCGCGCCGCTGGAGCGCGCGGGAATGCGAAGAGGGTGGGGCGGGCTTGTTAGATGATTGAGGGATAAGAGTATTTCACAATATTATTTATGGATATAACAGTCCTTGGGTATAGTCGGGAACATCTCGGGAACATCGCCGATCATCCATTCAGAAAAGGTCTGTCCATGAAGCTCCGTCTCGCCCTGGCCGCCCTGTTGCTGGCCGCGTCAGGCTCCGCGCTGGCCGACGCCACATTGCTCAACGTGTCCTACGACGTGATGCGCGACTTCTACAAGGACTACAACCCGGCCTTTCAGAAAGCCTATAAGGCCAAGACCGGCGAAACCGTCACCCTGCAGCAGTCGCACGGCGGCTCCAGCAAGCAGGCGCTGGCGGTGGCCAACGGCCTGGCCGCCGACGTGATCACCATGAACCAGGCCACCGATATCGACCTGCTGGCGGGCAAGGGTCTGGTGCCGGCCAACTGGGCCAGCCGCCTGCCCAACCACGCGGTGCCGTTCACCTCCACCATCGTGTTCCTGGTGCGCAAGGGCAATCCGCAGCAAGTGCGCGACTGGAGCGATCTGGCCAAGCCGGGCCTGAAAGTGGTGATCCCCAATCCCAAGACTTCCGGCAACGGCCGCTACAGCTATCTGGCGGCCTGGGGCTATGCGCTGAAACAGCCAGGCGGCAACGAGGCCAAGGCCCAGGATCTGGTGGGCCGCATCTTCAAGAACGTGCCGGTGCTGGACGGCGGCGGCCGCGCCGCCACCACCACCTTCATGCAGCGCCAGATTGGCGACGTGCTGGTGACCTTTGAAAACGAGGCGGAAATGATCGCCCGCGAATTCGGCCGCGGCGGCTTTGAACTGGTTTACCCCAGCGTGTCCGTGCTGGCCGAGAACCCGGTGTCCGTGGTGGACAAGGTGGTGGACCGCAAGGGCAGCCGCAAGCAGGCGGAAGCCTATCTGCAATACCTGTGGAGCCCGGAAGGCCAGAAACTGGCCGCCGACAACTACCTGCGGCCGCAAGACCCGGCGGTGGCCAAGCAGTTCGCCTCCCGCTTCCCGGCGGTGAAAACCTTCACCGTGGCCAGCGTGTTCGGCTCCTGGACCGCGGTCAATCAGAAGCACTTCGCCGACGGCGGCAGCTTCGACCAGATCTTCAGCAAGAAATGAGCGCGTGATGGCGGCCAGCGGCTTCAATCTGATCAATAAGCGCCACTCGGTGCTGCCCGGCTTCGGCCTGTCTTTCGGCATCACCCTGTTCTGGCTGGGCCTGATCGTGCTGCTGCCCTTCGCCGCGCTGCTGTGGTCGGCGCACGGCATGGGCTGGGCGGCCTTCGTCGACGCGGTGGCCCATGAGCGCGTGGCCGCCGCCATCCGCCTGTCCTTCGTTTCCGCCGGCATCGCCGCGCTGATCAATCTGCTGTTCGGCTTCCTGGTGGCCTGGGTGCTGGTGCGCTACCGCTTTCCCGGCAAGCGGCTGATAGACGCGCTGGTGGACCTGCCGTTCGCGCTGCCCACCGCGGTGGCCGGCATCGCGCTGACCACGCTGTACGCGCCCAACGGCTGGATAGGCCAATACCTGGAGCCGCTGGGCCTGAAAGTGTCGTTCACCCCGCTGGGCATCATTGTGGCGCTGACCTTCATCGGCCTGCCCTTCGTGGTGCGCACGGTGCAGCCGGTGCTGGAAGACCTGGAGCGCGAGCTGGAAGAAGCCGCCACCTGTCTGGGCGCCGGGCGCTGGGACATTTTCCGGCGCGTGATCTTCCCGGCGGCGTTGCCGGCCTTGATCACCGGCGGCGCAATGGCCTTCGCCCGCGCCACCGGCGAATACGGCTCGGTGATCTTCATCGCCGGCAATATCCCGATGGTGTCGGAGATCGCCCCGCTGATCATCGCCGCCAAGCTGGACCAGTTCGACCAAAACGGCGCGGTGGCGGTGGCGCTGGTGATGCTGGCCATCTCCTTCCTGTTCCTGTTCGCCATCAACCTCATCCAATGGTGGGCCGCGCGCCGCCACGGCGCGGGTAAATGACATGCAAAGCCTGACCACTGAATCGCGCACGGTGCGCTATCTGCTGACCGGCCTGGCACTGGCCTTCTTGTTCCTGTTCCTGCTGGTGCCGCTGCTGGCGGTGTTTTGGGAAGCCTTCCGCAAGGGCTGGGACCTGTACCTGGCCGCGCTGGTGGAGCCGGACGCATGGGCGGCCATCAAGCTGACGCTGACCGCCGCCGTCATCGCCGTGCCGCTGAACCTGGTGTTCGGCGTGGCGGCGGCCTGGGCCATCGCCCGCTTTGAATTCCGCGGCAAGAGCTTCCTGACCACGCTGATCGACCTGCCGTTCGCGGTGTCGCCGGTGGTGGCCGGCCTGATGTACGTGCTCTTGTTCGGCGTCAACACCGCGCTGGGCGGCTGGTTGCAGCAGCACGGCCTGCAAGTGATCTTCGCCGTGCCCGGCATCGTGCTGGCCACCGTCTTCGTTACCTTCCCCTTTGTGGCCCGCGAGCTGATCCCGCTGATGCAGGCCCAGGGCGCGGACGAGGAGCAGGCGGCGCTGGTTCTGGGCGCCTCCGGCTGGCAGACCTTTTGGCGCGTGACCCTGCCCAATGTCAAATGGGGCCTGCTCTACGGCGTGATCCTGACCAATGCCCGCGCAATGGGGGAATTCGGCGCGGTCAGCGTGGTGTCCGGCCATATCCGCGGCCAAACCAATACCATTCCGCTGCATGTGGAAATCCTGTACAACGAGTACAACTTCGTCGGCGCCTTCGCCTGCGCTTCGCTATTGGCCTTCCTCGCCCTGGTCACCCTGGGCGTCAAGAGCCTGGTGGAGTGGCGGATGGCGCGACAGAGCGACGCCGCCGCGGAACGCAGCGCGGCCGCTCGCCTGGCCGCCGCCGGCCGCGCCATAGCCAAGGACCAGCCCGCATGAGCATAGAAATCCGCAATATCCGCAAACAGTTCGGCGACTTCGTCGCGCTGGACAGTGTCAGCCTCAACGTGGAAGCCGGCGAACTGCTGGCGCTGCTGGGGCCGTCCGGCTGCGGCAAGACCACCTTGCTGCGCATCATCGCCGGCCTGGAACAGCCGGACGCCGGGCAGGTGCTGTTTTCCGGCGCCGACGCCACCCACACCCATGTGGCTGAGCGCGAAGTGGGCTTCGTGTTCCAGCATTACGCGCTGTTCCGCCACATGACGGTGTTCGACAACGTGGCCTTCGGCCTCAGCGTCAAGCCGCGCAAGAGCCGGCCCGGCAAGGACGAGATCCGCGACAAAGTGATGCAGCTGCTGAAAATGGTGCAGCTGGACTGGCTGGCGGACGCCTATCCCGGCCAGTTGTCCGGCGGCCAGCGTCAGCGCATCGCGCTGGCGCGCTCGCTGGCGGTGGAGCCCAAGGTGCTGCTGCTGGACGAACCCTTCGGCGCGCTGGACGCCAAGGTGCGCAAGGACCTGCGCCGCTGGCTGCGCGATCTGCACAACGATATGCACATCACCAGCGTGTTCGTCACCCACGATCAGGAAGAAGCGCTGGAGGTATCGGACCGGGTGGTGGTGATGGACCACGGCCACATCGAGCAAGTGGGCCGTCCGGACGACATCTATGAAAACCCGGCCACGCCCTTCGTCACCCAGTTCCTGGGCGATGTGAATTTGTTCCACGGCCGCATCGAGCGCGGTCAGCTGCAGATCGGCGGCTACGCTCATGCATTGGAAGGGCTGACGCTGGCCAGCGGCGACGAAGCAGTAGCCTATGTGCGCCCGCATGATCTGGACCTGTCGCGCCAGGCCGACGGCGCGCTGGCGCAGGGCACGGTGGAGCATATCCACGCGGTGGGGCCCATTGTGCGGGTGGAGCTGGTGCAGGCCGACGGCCGGAGCATTGAGGCGGCGGTGAGCAAGGAGCGTTATCGCGAGTTGGGCGTTTTGCCCGGCGACAACCTGTATGTGACGCCGAAGAAGTTGTCGGTGTTCGCCAAGCAGGAAGGTCAGGATTACGTGATTTGAGTGCTTGTCGCTTCCATTCAAATCAAAACGCCCCGGAAGTCGGGGCGTTTTTTGTTTGAAAGATGGTTGGGTCTAGCTTGTTGGTGGGTATCGCCTATCGGCTCCACCCACCCTACAAGACCATCCACCGTAGGGTGGGTGGAGCGCAGCGATACCCACCGCAAGGCGCTTAGCGGTTTCGCAGGCGGATGCGGCGGAAGCGCGCTTCCAGGCTGAAGCGCTGTCCCAGCGCCAGGTAGATCTGGTGTTGGCTATCCACATGGCGGTAAACCCGGACCCGGTCGGCGCCCAGCAGCATCATGATTTCCAGATAGTTGAAGAAGCCCATCCACTGGCCGCGTCCGTCGCGGTCGTCAAAATCAATGTCGCGCGCCACGCGGCTGAGCAGGCCTTTGCCGACGTATTCGCGGTTGTCCTTCAGCCATTGCAATAGGTGGGCCGCGCATTCGCGGCCGTAGGCGCTGTCGGCGGGGTAATCCTTACGGGGCGTAGGCATTTGCCAGTAATGCCGATAGGTGCGGCCGGGGCAGAAGCGGACGAAGGGGAGCAGTGCGCTCTGTTGTTCCAGAGCGTTCAATTTGTAACGGCGGCGCGGGGGAAAGTTTTGAGGCTGTTGCATGGTGTTTCTCCTGCTGTGACACAAGATAAACCACCTGCCGAGAGAAGCGGAGGTATTAGGCAGGCGCGTGGCAGGATTGGCGTACCGGGCTAGCATTAAACCGGTGAGTGCAGGGCACTCTCCCACCACGAGCCTGCCAAGTAGCACGCCCATGGTAAAACCGGACTCGCACCGGGAAGTGTGAGCCCTCTGTCAACTTACGGGACGCCAATCCCGGGTGCCGCTTGTGGGCGGCAACGTGGGGATTGTTCCTGAGGGAGTGCTTGGGGTTAAGGTGGGGTGGTTGGTTCAGCCAGGTGCGTGGGAGAGGATGAGGCAAGTGCGTGGCGGGATTGGCGTACCGAGTGAGCTCCAAACCGGTGAGTGCATTACACTCTCCCGCCATGCGCCTGCCAAATGACGTAGCAAGGTTGGGATTGTTGCCGAGGGTAAGAGGTGGATCAAGGCGGCGTGGTTGCTTTGGCTAGGTGGGTGGGTTTTGTATCCGCTGCGCGGATGATGTTTTTGGTGCCGCTTGCCTCGCTCGGTCAGGGCTGCCCTGGCAATCAAAATCATCATCCGCGCAGTGGATTCCAGGTCTTGAGGACTCGTCCCATTCGAAAAGATCGTAAACACGTTCTCAGCCGATGCGAGCGGTTAATTGACGTGCGGCCTGAATCAGCGGTCCGGAGTAGGCGCGAATCTGCGCATCGCTTAGCGACTCCGCGTCAACACAGATGCTCACCGCGGCCACCGGGTCTCCGCGCAGGTCCGCCACCGGGGCCGCCAAGCAGCAGGTAGCGCTGTCTATCTCGCCGCGGGTGGTGGCGTAACCCAGGCGGCGGGCGCGCTCCAACTGCGCGCGCAGAGCCTGGATGTCCGCCTCGTCCAGCAAGGCCAGCCGCTGTTCCGCGTCGAGGTAGTTGTCCAGGTAGGCGTCCGCGCGCAGGCTGAGAATGGCCTTGCCGGCCGCGGCTCTATGCATGGGCAGCGTCTGTCCGATATGCACTGGGTAACCATTGCCCAGATACGACTTCAGGCAGCCC
This sequence comes from Chromobacterium sp. FG22, assembly GCF_057809415.1. NCBI lineage: Bacteria > Pseudomonadati > Pseudomonadota > Betaproteobacteria > Neisseriales > Chromobacteriaceae > Chromobacterium > Chromobacterium sp. FG22. The sequence continues at coordinate 157,963 of NZ_JBMDJX010000007.1, forward strand.
AGCACCACGACTTTATTGCCCACCGGCAGGCTGAGCAGCACGGTTTGGTGAATCTCGTTCTTGAGGATTTCCGCGATGGGATGAAAGTAGGGGAGGAGGCTTTGCCGGCTGTAGATGGCGGAGGCCATCTGGAAAATCTTGGAGCCGATGCAGTAGGCGCGTTTGCGTCCGGGGTCGAGCGACACCATCTGCGTTTCCAGCAGGCTGCCCAGAATGCGGTAGCAACTGGCGGGGGGGATGCCGGTCTGCTCGCTGATTTCACTCTGGGTCAGCGGGTAGGAGGCATTGACCAGTAATTGCAGGATGGCGATGGAGTGGTCCACCGCTGGAGCGGTTGGTCTGTCTTGCAAGAGTGGGCCCAATCACGAAAGCCCATGCGGTCCGGAAACCGCGCGGGCGGGGTTCAAACTGAGAACCTGTTTACGATCTGCTGCGCGGCGGCGGGATAGTTTAGACAAGGGCGTTGAAACCAAGCTCAGTGCTCATGTACCACGAGTACATTCCGCTTTTTCGCTCGTTTTCGCCTTGTCTCGCCTTAGCTCGCGAGATCGTAAACACGTTCTTAGAACAGGCTCTATGGCAACTGGCGGCAGGTCCGAGCTTACCGCCAGTCCTCCAATATCATGTCCGCTCCCTTTTCCGCCACCATCATCGTTGGCGCGTTGGTATTGCCGGACGTGATGTTGGGGAAGATGGACGCGTCGATGACGCGAAGTCCGGCGACGCCGTGCACTTGCAGGCGGCTGGAAACCACGCTGCGCTCCGGGTCCGGCCCCATGGCGCAACTGCCGCACAGGTGGTAGATGGAGCCGGCTTCTTGGCGGAAGAAGGCCAGCAGGCTGTCGTCGTCTTCGCCCAGTTTTTCTCCCGGCATGATTTCCGCCACCGTGATGTCGCGCAGCGCGCGGCTGGCCGACAGGCGACGGACCAGCCGGCAACCGGCCACCGCTTCGCGCAGGTCGTGCTCGGTGGCGAGGTAGTTTGGCCGAATCGCCGGCGCGGTCTGGGGAGAGGCCGTTTCGATGTGCACTTCGCCGCGGCTGCTGGGCCGGCAAGGGTTGACGCACATCAGGTAGCCAGAATAGGGCTCCGGTTTCAGCCGGGCTTGCGGGTTGTTGGGAATCGTGTAGGACAGCGGGTTGAAATAGAGTTGCAAATTGGCCCGTTCCGCCTGCGCGTCGCCGCGGAAAAACCCGCCGGCCTGGTTGACGCTGAGCGAGAGCGGCCCGCTGCGGCTGGCCAGGTAGCGCAGCCCGGCCCAGGCTTGCCGCAAGGGGTGGCCCAGTTCGTCATTCAGCGTTTTGCGCCGGGATTTGAAGTAAAACGAGGCGCATAAGTGGTCTTGCAGGTTCCGCCCCACCGCCGGCAGATGGCGCAGCGGCGGAATGCCCAGCGCGGCCAGCCGCGCCGAGTCGCCAACGCCCGAGAGTTGCAGCAATTTGGGCGAATCCACCGCGCCGGCCGCCAGAATCACTTCCTTGCGCGCGATAAAGGTTCGCTCTGCTCCCTGTTGCAGTACGGTCACGCCGCGGGCGCGCAAGCCTTGATCAAACAGGATGCGTTGGGCGTGGCAGTGTGTTTCCAGCCGCAGATTGGAGCGGGACAGGGCCGGCCGCAGGTAGGCGCGGCTGCTGGAGGCGCGCACGCCGTCGTCGATATTGGCTTCGTAGAGACCGGCGCCTTCGAAGCGCTCGCCGTTGAAGTCAGGATTGCGCGGCAGGCCCAGTTCGTCGCAGGCGGCCAGATAGTCGGCGCAGATGGGATGGGCGCGCGGGCCCAGCGGGCTTAGGCCGATGGCGCCTTGGCCGCCGCGCCAGCGGGTCTCGCCGCCTGGGTGACGTTCCAGTTTTTTGAAGTAGGGCAGCACGTCCTGATAGCTCCAGCCGGGGTTGCCGGCGGCCGCCCAGTCATCAAAGTCCGCGGCCTGGCCGCGCACGTAGATCATGGCATTGATCGAGCCGCTGCCGCCCAGCACCTTGCCGCGTGGCGCGTACAGGGCGCGCCCGTTCAAGTTGGGTTCGGCCTTGGTGTAGTACATCCAGTTGCTGGCCGGATTGTAGTAGCTGTTGACATAGCCCACCGGCAGGCGGAACCAGAAGGAGTCGTCTTTGCCGCCGGCCTCCAGCAGGAGCACGCTATGGCGGCCGTCTTCGCTGAGCCGGCTGGCCAGAATGCAGCCGGCGGAGCCCGCGCCGACAATGATGAAGTCGTATTCGTTCATAGCGCCCCGCCATTGTTCCATCGGTTTTTCCAGGCCTCGCGGGAGGGGGTGCGCACGTCGAATGGTTGTTTATCCATCAACAGGTGCAGGCTGTCGCCCTGGTAGGGCGAGTGGGCGCGCACGACATCCATATTCAGTTCCACGCCCAGGCCTGGCGCATCGGAGGGGATGATGTAGCCCTCGTCCCAATGAATGGGGTGCTTGAGGATTTGGGCATGGAAGCCGCTCCAGTCCATGATGCTTTCCTGGATCAGGAAGTTGGGACTGGCGGCGGCCAGTTGGATGCTGGCGGCGGCGCCCACCGGGCCGTTGTACAAATGAGGGGCGATCTGCACGTAGAAGGCTTCAGCCATGGAGGCGATTTTCTTGGCTTCCAGCAGGCCGCCGACGCGGCCGACGTTCATTTGCAGGATGGAGGCGGCTTTGCCGCGCAGCAGGTCCAGGAACTCGTATTTGGTGGTCAGCCGCTCGCCGGTGGCCACCGGGATGCTGGTGGCCGCGGCCACTTGGGCCATGGCGTCGGTTTGTCCTGGCGGCACCGGTTCCTCAAACCACAGCGGGTCGTATTTCTCCAAGCGTTTGGCCAGACGGATGGCGGAGGCCGGCGTCATCTGGCCATGGGTGCCGAACAGCAGGTCGCAGCGGTTGCCGACGGCCTCGCGGATCTTGGCGCAGAATATTTCACAGCGCTCCATCAGTTCCAGCGACAGGTGGTGGCCGGAGTAGGCGGTGTACGGGCCGGCGGGGTCGAACTTGAGCGCGGTGAAGCCCTTGGCGGCGAATTGCGCGGCGCATTCCGCCGCCAAGTCCGGGTCGTCGTAGTCGTAGCGGCCTTGTTGGTCGAGGGGGTAGAGATAAGTGTAGGAGCGCAGCCGCTCATGCACCTTGCCGCCCAGCAGTTGGTGCACCGGCTGGTTGGCGGCTTTGCCGATGATGTCCCAGCAGGCCATTTCCAAGCCGCTGACGATGCCCATCATGCTGAGGTCCGGGCGTTGGGTGAAGCCGCTGGAATAGCATTCGCGGAAGAAGCGTTCCACATGGTGCGGATCATGATTCAGCAGATAGCGCTCGAATACGTCCTGAATCGCCGGCGTCATCACCTTGGGGTGGAAGGTGGCGGCGTAGACTTCGCCAACGCCTTCGATGCCGCAATCGGTCTTCAGCGTGACGAAAATCCAGTACATGCCGCCAAGGTGCGGCGGCGGCACGGCGACTACATGGGTGTCCAGTGAGATGATTTTCATAGCTTCTCCTCCTGTTGTTCTTGCGGGGAACTCGAAAAACCTGCTGCGCGGTCCGATAGCGGCGTTGCTCCGCGCTCGCTCCCTCGCGGTACTCCTTGTACTATCTCGGTCGCTGTGCGCGGTGCGTCTTGCTCTCGAACCGCTCGCGACGGTTTTTCGAGGTCCCCTTGCGATCGGGTAAAGGCGTAAACGCCCGCCGCGCCGGCGCAGCCGCTCAGCGCGATGTAGCCGAAATACAGTTGGTCGCCCAGTGCGCCGGGAAAGCGCGCGGAGATCCAGCTGTTGAGCAGCGGTAGAAAGATATCCGGCAGATAGCCGATCACGGACACGAGGCCGATGGCGAGGCCGGTGATGCGCAAGGGAATGCGGCAATCGTCCAGCAGTGACCAATACAGGCCGCGTATCGCGTAGGTCAGCACGCCGATCAGCAGCACCAGGGTCAGTAGCGCGTAAACGCCGGCGGCAGCCGGCAGCAGGATGAGCCCGAACAAACCCAGAGAGGAAAACACCATGCTGCCGGCCAAGACGCCAGCGCGGGAGTACTTGTCTCCCAGGAAACCGCCGCCGATGCCGCCTATTGGCCGCATCCACAGCTTGGCCACGGTGATGAAACCGGCCGCGACGGCACTGAGCCCGTAGTGATGTTGCAGGTAGGCGGAGAATGAGTAAGTGGCCCAGAATAGCTGGTAGCCGCACAGCACAATCAGCGACATCAGCCACACTTGGCGCTGGCCCAGCAGCAGCTTCAAGTCTTGCCACTGGGAGCTGGCCGCCGTCTCTTGGCCTTTGGTCCCGCCGTGTCCCCGGTCCAGAAACAGCCAGATCAGTATGGCGATCAGCAAGCAAGCGAAGGCGTACAGATAGATCACTTGTTGCAGCGCTTGTTTGCCGCTGCCGTGTTGGCCGATGTGGTAGGTGAACAGCGCCAGGGCCAGGGTGGCCAACAGGGCTTCCACCAGGCCGCGGCCGCCGTCCAGCACCCCAAAGAAGCGGCCTTGTTCATTGGCTGCCGCCAGCATCTTGACGGCCTTGAGCAGGGCGGCCCAAAAGGTCAGCCCCGCCGCCACTCCCCAGCCGACAAAGATGATTTTCAGCGCCAGGTGACCGGGAAAGGTGGAGAACCATAGTCCCAGTCCGCCCACCGCCGCTAGTGAGAAGCTGATCAACAGTCGCGGCGACAGCCGGTCGGCCAGCCAGCCGCTGGGCAGGTAAGCCAGCGCGTAGACCACGCCCAGCATGGAGTAAAACACCCCAAGGTCGGTCGCGGTAATGCCGAAGCTCTCCAGTATGGTGGTTTCAAAGTTCTGTCTCAGGTAGAGCAGCGGGTAGAGGGTTCCCGCCGCCGCCAATAACAGGCCGAACTGGAAATAGCGCCCACGGCCGAGCGCGGCGCGCTCCGGCTCCAACTCCAACACACGCGTTTGCTTCATGCATGCTTCTCCTCTGTCGCCTGCCGGGACTCCGGCATGGGTAGACCGCCTTTCTTAGAACGTGTTTACGATCTCGCGAGCTAAGGCGAGACAAGGCGAAAACGGCTGAGAAAGCGGAATGTACGCGTGGTACATGAGCATTTCGAAGCTGTTTTCAACGCGGTATCGCCGACGCGCAGCAGATCGTAAACAGGTTCTTATGGCGGATTTATCGTTATGAGCTTGGGCAATCAGTACTTCATGATGACCAGGCGGGTCTGGGTGAACTCCAACATGCCGTGCTTGCCGTCGTCGCCGCCCAGCCCGGAGCGTTTCCAGCCTGCGTGATAGCCTTGGTACGGGTCCGCGGGGGTGCGGTTGACGTAGAGTTCGCCGGCCTCGATTCGGTTGGCGAAGCGCATCACGGTGCGGTAGTTGTCGGTATACAGCACCGAGGCCAGGCCGAACTGATGGTCATTGGCCATGGCCAGCGCCTCGTCGGCGGCATCGTATTTCAGCACGCACAGCACCGGGCCAAAGATTTCCTCCTGCACGATTTCCATGTCCTGGCGGCAGCCGGTCAGCAAGGTTGGCGGGTAGAAATAGCCCTTGCCATTGGGTAGTTTCCCGCCGGTTTCCAGCACCGCGCCGTCGTCCACCGCGCGCGCCACCATCTGGTGGATATTCAAACGTGAGGAGGCGTTGACCAGAGGGCCCATATAGTTGGGGTATTCGGCGCGGTTGCCCCATTGCCGCGCGGCGAAGCGTTCCTTCAACAAGCGCACGAAGTCGTCGTACACCGACGCGTGGACATAGGCCCGCTCTACCGAGGTGCAGACCTGGCCGCAATGGCTGAGCGCGGAGGCGACGATGTCGTTGACCGCCTGCACCAGATTGGCATCCGGCTCGATGATGGCTGGGGTCTTGCCACCCAGTTCCAGGGAGGACTTGGCAATGTTGACCTGCGAATACTCCAGCACTTTGCGGCCGGCGCCGACACTGCCGGTCAGCGTGATCATGCCCACTTGGGGATGGGTGCAGATGGTTTCGGCCACTTGATGGCTCATGGCCAGGATATTGATCACGCCGGGAGGCAGGCCGGCCTGTTGTACCGCCTTGGCGATCTCGAAGGCCGAACATGGGGTGTTGTTGCTGGGGCGCACCACCACGGTGTTGCCGGTGATCAGCGCGGGCGCGATCTTGCGCAGCAGGGTGTAGACAGGGAAATTGAAGGGAATCAGGCAGGCCACTACCCCAATGGCCTCGCGCATCAACAACAGGTTTTCATCGGGGTTGTCGCTTGGAATGACCTCGCCCTCTAAGCGGCGCGCCCATTCCGCATGATAGCGGGTGATTTCCGCGGCGTAGCGGGCCTCGGCGGTGGCGTCCGCCAGGCTCTTGCCGGACTCGGCGGCCAGCGCCCGGCCGATTTCGTCAGCGCTATCCTCCAGCGCCTTGGCCAATTTTTGCAGGTATTGACCGCGCTCGACGCTGGGCCGCGCCGCCCAATCCTTTTGCGCGCGGGCGGCCGCGTCCACGGCCGCTCGCGCTTCTTCGGCGCTGGCGGATGGAACGTGCGCCACCACTTGTTCGGTGGCGGGGTCTTGCACCTCGATTGAGCCCGCGTTTAGGGAGTCGGCAAACTGGCCGTCAATGAAATTCTGGTAGTAACGCATCTCTCTGGTCTCATGCAGGTGTCCGCACCCATCACATCAGCCAAGTCAGATAGCGTCAAACAGTTTCAAATATGGTTTAAAAATTTCACTTATGGAATTTCTATGGGCTATTTGAGCCCCTCAAGCGTAGCGACCATCATGGCCAAGCAAGGCTTGGGAGGCTTAGAGGAGGACGCCGCGAGCGGCGGCCTCTCAGGGCCTGTTTACAGACTACCCTCTGTCCTCACGCAAACGCCAAAGCCCCGGTCAAATCCCCCGGCGGCTGCGCGCCGCGCGCGCGGAAGGCCGCATTGCGCGCGCTCACCCCCTCCAGCTCCGGCAAATCATGCAGCCGGCTGATGAAACGGATGATGGACGTCGTATCGTAAAAGGTGTGATCCACATGCCCGCGCTTGGCGAACGGCGAGGCGATGATTGCCGGAATCCGCGAGCCCGGCCCCCAGCGGTCCCCCTGCGGCGGCGCCACATGGTCCCACCAGCCGCCGTTCTCATCGTGAGTGATCACCACCAGCATATGCTTCCACTGCGGCCCGCTCATCAAATGCTGCAACACATTGGCCACATGACGGTCGCCGGACTCCACATCGGAATAACCGGCGTGCATGTTCAGATTGCCCTGCGGCTTGTAGAAGGCCACCGCGGGCAGTTTGCCGGCCACGGCGTCGGCGATGAAGCGGTTGGAAATCGGGCTGTCGCCCAGGCCGCCGTCCAGCAGATGGCGCTCGCGGGCGGCGCTGCCGGGTGCGAACTGGCGGAAGTAGTTGAAGGGCTGGTGGTGGTACTGGAAGTTGGGCGCGTCGCCGCCGCCCTTGCCGTCCAGCGCGGCCTGCCAGCTGCCGCCGTACCAGGCCCAGTCTATGTGCTTCTCGGACAAGAGGTCGCCTATGGTGCGGTAGCTTTGCGGCGGCAGGGTGCTGGGGTCTTGCGGGTCGGCGTAGCGCTTGTCGCCGCCTTCCGCCGGCCGCACGAAGCTGGGCTGGTAGGGCGGGGCCATGGTGTTGACCGCGTAGCCGTCCGGGGTGATGGCGCCGTTGTTGACGAATTTGGGCGGGCCGTCCAGCGCGGAGGCCGGGGATTTGGGGTCCAGCGCCAACTGGCGGCCGGTGGGCCCGTCGGCCAGTACGGCGATTTTCTTCTTGGCCGGGGTCTGGGCGGCGTTGAAGTATTCCGGGGTGCGCGCGGAGATCAGGAACTGGTGGTTGAGGTAGGAGCCGCCGAAGGCCGCCATGAAGAAGTTGTCGCACAGGGTGAAGCGGCGGGCGATCTGCCATTGGTTGAGCGTGCGCGCGGTGTCCGGGTAGTTGCCCATCACCAGCGCGCCGGAATCGGCCCAGGCGACGAACTGGTCGTTGCGGCCGTCGTTGATCTGCATCTGGTTGTGATAGAACAGATGACAGAGATCGCGGGTGATCACCGCCTCCGGCAGCGGCTGGCCTTCGGCGTCCTTTAGCGGGAAGGGCGCGTTGGGCAGGCCGTGGATGTCTTTTTCTTCGATGAAATAGCGCTTGCCGGCCACGGTCTGGCCGGTGGGCACCAGGCCGCCCCAGATCTTGGGCAGGCCGGACAGCGGCTGACCGTCGCGGTCGCGTTGCTGCGCCTGTTCCGGCTTGACCGCGCTCAGCGGCTGGGCCACGCCGGGGAAGTTGCCGTAGAGGTTGTTGAAGCTGCGGTTTTCCAGGTAGATCACCACCACGTTTTTGATATTGGCCTTGAGCAGCGCGTCCAGCTTGCCGCGGCGCGGGTGGCTGCTGGGCGCGGCGGCGGCGGGCAAGGCGCAACTGGCGCCGATGGCGGCCAGGCCTTCGAACAGGCGGCGGCGGGAGGGGTCTTGCGGGGCGTCCGTTTCGGCTGGCAACGAGCTGTCCTGTTCATCGGCGGCGGTCATGATGCGTCCTTGTCTGAGAGCGTGCGGTGTGGTCCATCATCCCGCCGCCGTGTTGCGGCAGGATGTCGGCGTTTAGTCGGCGCGCAGCGCGGCGGCGCGCGCTTCCGCCAGCGGCTGGCGAATTTCCTCCGGCAGGAATTCGCGGAACAGCGTGTCCGCCGGCGGCTGATCGCGCAGCAGCTCTATCGGGTCGCGGCCGTCTATGCTGCCGAGATTGGGCGCGTGAACGAAGTAGCCCAGCAGCCGTTGCAGCCGCGGCGGCAGCGTGCGGGCCAGTTCGCGGGAAACGGCGAGATATTGGTTTTCCGCCTGGCGCAGCCAGCCCAGGTTGTAGCTGATGACCACGCCGGTGCGCGCTTGGTCGCTGTGGTTGGCGCCGCCGCAGTGGGTCAGCGAGCCCAGGTAGATCAGCACCGAGCCGGCGGGCATGGCGGCGCTGATGACTTCTTCCGGACGGGCTTCTCGCGGCTCGGGCCAGCGGTGGCTGCCGGGCACGACGCAGGTGGCGCCGTTCTGTTCGGTGAAGTCGTCCAGCGCGTACATGCAGTTGATCATTTTTTCCGATCCGGGCGCGGTGCCGGGGAACATCAGATCGTCGCTGTGCAGGAATTGGCGCGGTTCGCCGGGGCCGATGCTGATGGCCTGGGTAAGGTTGAGCTGGTATTCGCGGCAGCCGCGCAGCAGGAAGGCGTCCATCACTTGCAGGATCAGCGGATGGGCGGCGAGTTCTCGGGTGACGGGCACGCGTTCGATCAGACCGCTGATCCTGCGCGTGGCGTAGCCGTAGAAATCGCCCTGACAGGGGGCGGAGCGGTCCAGCAACGGTTGCAGCTGGGCGCGGAACTGGGCCAGGCTTTCCGGGGTCAACAGCTGTTCTATCACGATGCCGCCGTCTTGTTCTAACGCGGCGATCAGGGTTTCCGGCGCGGTGTCCGGGCGGAAGCGTTGCAGGCTGGGCATGTGGTGGATTCCATCGTTTTATCTAAATGAACCGGCGGCCGGGCCGCGGCGGTGTGAATGTCGAGCGATGTTATCTTCCGGATAGTCGTCGTGTTTGTGGAGCCGGCCTTTAGATCAGGTGGCGGACTATCTATGTAGTGAATGTATTTATTAATGTGAATGAGCGCTTGCCGCGGCTTGTGCGCGGCGGAGCGTCACCTTACCCTGGGCCTTCTCCGCCACCTAAGTTTTGGAGTCCACATGAGTGTGTCTTTGTTGAGCCGTTACGCTTTCTTCTCCTGTTGCCTGTTGTTCACCTTGTTCAGCCTGCCTTTCGTCCATTACGAGTGGTTGTGGCCGTTCACGCTGGCGGCGGCCGCGCTGACGCTGCTGGGGGTGTTCGATCTGCTGCAAACCCGTCACGCGGTGCGGCGTAATTACCCGATCCTGGGCAATATCCGTTACCTGGTGGAAAGCATCCGTCCGGAAATCCGCCAGTATTTGCTGGAGTCCGACCGCGAGCAGCTGCCGTTTTCGCGCGCGCAGCGCTCCCTGGTGTACGCGCGGGCCAAGAACGAGGGCGCGGACAAGCCGTTCGGCACCTTGATCGATGTGTACCAGCCGGGCTTCGAGTTCATCAGCCATTCGATGCGGCCGGCGCCGCTGAGCGATCCGGCCGGTTTCCGCGTGGAGATCGGTGGCCCGCAGTGCGCGCAGCCGTATTCGGCGTCTCTGTTCAATGTGTCGGCAATGAGTTTCGGCGCGCTCAGCGCCAACGCCATCCGCGCCTTGAACCAGGGCGCGCAACGCGGCGACTTCTATCACGACACCGGCGAGGGCAGCATCAGCCCTTACCACTTGGAACATGGCGGCGCGCTGGTGTGGGAGCTGGGCAGCGGCTATTTCGGCTGCCGCGACGCGGCCGGCGGTTTCGACGCGGAGCGCTTCGCCGAGCAGGCGCGCAATCCGCAGGTGAAAATGATTGAGATCAAGCTGAGTCAGGGTGCCAAGCCCGGCCACGGCGGCATTCTGCCCAAGCACAAGGTGACGCCGGAAATCGCCGCCACCCGCGGCGTGCCGCTGGGGCAGGATTGCGTGTCGCCGTCGCGCCACAGCGCGTTTTCCACGCCGATCGAACTGATGCGCTTCATCGCCCGGCTGCGCGAGCTGTCCGGCGGCAAGCCGGTGGGCTTCAAGTTCTGCCTGGGCCACCCGTGGGAGTTCATGGGCATCGCCAAGGCGATGCTGGAAACGGGGGTTCTGCCGGATTTCATCGTGGTGGACGGCAAGGAGGGCGGCACCGGCGCGGCGCCGCTGGAGTTCACCGACCACATCGGCGTGCCGCTGCGCGAGGGCCTGCTGTTTGTCCACAATGTGCTGGTGGGGCTGAATCTGCGCGACAAGATCAAGATAGGCGCCAGCGGCAAGCTGGTCAGCGCCTTCGACATCGCCAGCGTGCTGGCCATAGGCGCGGACTGGGCCAATTCCGCGCGCGGCTTCATGTTCGCCATCGGCTGCATCCAGAGCCAGAGCTGCCACACCAACCGTTGTCCCACCGGGGTGGCGACGCAGGACGCGCTGCGCCAGCGCGCGCTGGTGGTGCCGGACAAGGCGGACCGGGTGTTTCATTTCCACCGCAACACCATGAAGGCGCTGGCGGAGATGCTGGCCTCGGCCGGGCTGGAACATCCGTCACAGCTGCGGCCGCACCACTTGGTGCGCCGCGTCAGCGATACCGAGATCCGCCTGTTTTCGCAGCTGCACGTCTTTTTGCAGCCGGGCGAGCTGCTGGAGCCGGAGATCAAGGCGGCCTTTTACGGCCGCATGTGGCAGATGGCGCGGGCGGACAGCTTCGAGGCCCAGGGAGCTTGAGCGCGTGGCGGCCAGCCTTGGCCGCCACGCTCAGCGACAGCAGTCGCTGATCAGTTCCCGAAGCCAGATCAGCGCCGGGTCGTCGTCGGTGCGTTGGTGCCAGACGATGGAATAGCCATAGTCCTCGCGCGGCATGGGTAGTTCGAACTCTTGCAAATCGTATAGCGCCAGCAAATCGGCGAAATGCCGGGTGAAGCGCGAGGGCACCGCCATCAGCAGATCGGTGTCCCGCATCGCCGCCAGATTGCCGATGAAGCTGGGAGTGTGCATCAGGATGTCGCGTTTGCGTCCCTGCCGCGCCAGTGCGATGTCGATCAGATTGTTCTCGGTTTTCAGAAAGTCCACTTCGATGTGCGGGAAGCGCAGATAGTCCGCCAGGCCGATATCGGCGGCCTTGGCCAAAGGGTGCCGGGCATGGGCCACGCCGACGAAGTGCTCGCGAAACAGTTCCATGCAGCGGAACGGCGCCGCCGGCGGCGGCGCCAGCCCCCAGAAGGTCAGATCCAGTTCCCCGTTTTCCAATTGGTTCAGCAGCTGCGACGTGGGGCCGCTTAGCGTCAGCCGCACCTGCGGCGCTTGGCTGCGCAACCGGCGCACCACTTGCGGAAGCACCGTCGCCATCGTGTAGTCGCTGATGGACAGGCGAAACAGGCGCGGGTTATTGGCCGGCTCGAAGCGCGGCGCCGCCAGTATCTGCTCAATCCTCATCAAGACCTCGCCCACCGGAGCCACCAGCGCTTCCGCTCGCGGCGTCAGTACGAAGCCGCCGCGGCCTCGGATGAACAAGGGGTCGTCCAGCAATTGCCGCAGGCGGGTGAGCGCATGGCTCACCGCCGGCTGGCTGAGCGCCAGCTTCTGCGCCGCCAGCGTGACCGATCGCGTTTCCGCCAGGGTGGCGAACAAGACCAGCAAGTTCAAATCCCGGCGAATCAAATGCATGAAATGAATGGAACGGTTCATAAAGATGCATTTTACGCATTTATTTAACTAATGCAGTATGTGGCGGCATCTGCGACTGGATTGGTGAACGAGGAGGCGATATGAGTGTGCGCAAGCTGCCGCCGTTATGCGGGGGCAAGATCAGCGGGGCTTGGGGGCGCGGGGCGGCGGCGGGGCTGGCCATGGCGCTGAGCGCTTGCGCGGCGGGGCCGGACTTCCAGCGTCCGGCGCTCGAGACGCCGTTGGCGCGTTTGGAGACGCCGGACGGACCGGCGCTGGCCAGCCGGGTGGAGGAACAGGCGCTGGAGGCCGAGTGGTGGTCGCTATTCAACGACGCCGGCTTGAACGCGCTGCTGCTGCGCGCGCAGAACGGCAATCTGGAGCTGCGCATCGCCGCGTCCCGCATCGAGCAAAGCCGCGCCCAGCTGGGCCTGGCCCGCGCCGCCGGCTTGCCGCGGCTGGGCGTCGGCGGCAGTTATGCGCGCGAAGCCTTGAGCGGTAATGGGCCGATGGCCAGGCTGGGCGCGCGCGATACGGCCCACGATCTTTGGCAGGCCGGTTTTGACGCCAGCTGGGAGCTGGATTTGTGGGGACGCAATCAGCGCCGCCGCGAGGCCGCCGCCGCCGGCGCGCTGGCCGCCGTTTACCAGCGCGAGGCGGTGAGGGTGAGCCTGGCGGCCGATATCGCGCGCAGCTATTTATTGCTGCGCGGGGTGCAGGCGCAGCTGCGAATCGCCGAACAACATCGCCAATTGGCGGAGCAACTGGAACGGCTGACGCAGCGGCGCGCCGCCGCCGGCGCCGCCACGCAGGCGGAAACGGCGTCGGCCGGCGCCGAGCTGGCGACGGTGCAGGCGGGCATTCCACGGCTGCGGCAGCAGCAGGCCGCCTTGACGAATGCGCTGGCCCTGCTGCTGGGCGAGCCGCCGCGAGCCTTGAACGCCGAGCTGGCCGCCGGCCCCGAGTTGCCGGCCCTGCCGCGCCGGATCGCCGTCGGCCTGCCGTCGGAATTGGCGCGCCGCCGGCCCGACATCTTGCAGGCGGAGGCGCAGTTGCACGCGGCGACGGCGGCGATAGGCGTGGCGCAGGCGGATTTTTATCCACGGATACGGTTGAGTGGCAGCCTGGGCTTGCAGGCTTTCGAGGCCGAGGATTTCGGCAATTGGTCTTCGCGCAACTTCGCGGTCGGGCCGTCCTTGTATCTACCGATTTTTGAGGGCGGCCGCTTGCGGCGCATGCTGGAACTGAGCCAGGCGCAGCAGCAGCAAGCCGCCATTCAATACCAGCAGACGGTGTTGCGCGCCTGGCACGAGGTGGACAACGCCTTGTACGGCTATGCCAGCGAGCAGTGGCGGCAGCAGCGCGTGGAGCAGGCCTTCCGACTGCAGCGGCAGGCCCATGCGGCGGCGGCGCGCCGTTATCAGCAGGGCGCCAGCGATTATCTCGGCGTGTTGATCGCGCAGCAGAAACTCTTTGCCCGCCAGCGCGAGCTGAGCGACAGCCGAACCGCCATGGCGCTGGCCATGGTCAGCCTGTACAAGACACTGGGCGGCGGTTGGAACGCCGGCGCAGCGGGAGTTGAGCGATGACGGCTCCGGCTGCGGCGGCCGCGTCGCCGGCATTTGGTCCGCGTCTGGCCGCTGGCTTGGGCGGGGTGCTGTTGGCCGCGATGATGGCCGGCCTGGGCACCCGGGTGGGCGGTCTGGCGCTGGCCGATATGCGCGGCGCTTTGGGCTGGGGGGCGGACGAGGGCGCCTGGCTGCAAACCGTCTATCTGGCCGGCGAATTGGTGGCGATGCCCTTCTCCTGCTGGCTGGCGATCACCTTTTCGCTGCGGCGTTTCCATCTGGGCGTTGTGCTGGTGTTTGCCCTGCTGGCCCTGCTCATGCCCTGGGTGCGTGATTTTTCCAGCCTGCTGTTCTTGCGCGCGGCACAGGGTTTGGCCGGCGGCCTGCTGATTCCGGTGCTGATGATGGCGGCGCTGCGTTTTCTGCCGCCGCCCATCCGTCTGCACGGCCTGGCGCTCTACGCCCTGACCGCCACTTTTGCGCCCAACCTGGGGGTGTGGCTCTATGGGCAGTGGGGCGATGTGGCGGTGGATTGGCGCTGGATGTATTGGCAGAGCCTGTTGCTGGCCCCGCTGGCTTTATTGCTGGCGGCTTGGGGGCTGCCGCAGGATCCGCCGCAGCTGGGGCGCTTGCGCCAGGCCAACTGGTTCGGCCTGGTCTGCGCCGGCATAGGCCTGAGCATGCTGGCCATCGGCCTGGACCGCGGCGCGCGCTTGGACTGGTGGCGTTCCGATCTGATCATCCTGATGCTGGGCGGCGGCGCGGCGCTGGTGGCGGTGTTCTTGCTCAGTGAATACTTCCATCCGGCGCCGTTTCTGAAGCCGCAGTTGTTGGGGCGGCGCAATCTGGCGATAGGTTTTTCCGCCTTTGTGCTGCTGCTGATGGTGATGTTGTCCGGCTCCTTGTTGCCGGCGATCCACCTGGAGCGGATCTGGGGATACCGCAGCCTGCAAAGCGCGCCCATCGGCCTGATCATCGCGCTGCCGCAGCTGGTGTTGGGTTCGGCGGTGGCCTGGCTGCTGTATCGCCGCTGGGTGGACGCCCGCCACGTGTTTGCCGGCGGCCTGGCCTTGATCGGTCTTGCCTGCCTGCTGGGCACCCGGATCACCGTCGATTGGACCTGGCCGTATTTCCTGTTGATGCAAGGGCTGCACGCGTTCGGGCAGCCGATGGCGGTGGTGGCGATGCTGTTCTTGTGCACCAGCGTGGTGTCGCCGCCGGAAGGCCAGTACGTCGCCGGCACCGTCAATACCATTCGCGCTTTCGGCTCCTTGTTCGGCGGCGCGGCGCTCGGCCATTTCCTGAGCTTGCGCGAACGCTGGCACAGCGAGCACCTGGCCGACGCCGCCGGGCGGAACGCGGCCGCGCTGGCGCCCGATAGCTTGCCGGGCGGGCTGGAGGGCTTGGCCGGCGCGTTGCAGCAGCAGGCCTGGGTGCTGGCCGCCGCTGACGGTTACCGCCTGCTGGCCGCGCTTTCCTTCTTGTTGATCATTCCGGTGCTGTGCCTGCAACGCGTGCCGGCGCCCGGCGCGTCGCCGCCCGCCGCTGTTGCGGCGGGACCGCGTGCAGCCCATCCCATACTCAAGGACTGAATCATGAGGCTTGCTACAACCGTGAAATTCATCGGCGCGGCCGCGCTGTGCGCCGTCGCCGGCATGGCGCTGTATCTGTTCAACCGTCACGAGAGCTACGCCGCGCGGCAAGTCACCGACAACGCGTCCATCCAGGCGGATTTCACCCTGGTGGCGCCGCGGGTGGCGGGCCAACTGGCCGAACTGCGGGTCAAGGACCATCAGCAGGTCAAGGCGGGGGAGGTGCTGGCGGTGATAGACGACCGCGATTGGCGGGTGGCGGCGCAAAGCGCCGAGGCCAATGTCGCGGCGGCGCAAGCGGCGCTTGCCGGTTTGCAGGCGCAACTGCGGCGCCAGGCCGCCTTGATACAGCAAGCGGCGGCGGCGGTGAGCGCCGATGAGGCGGCCATCCGTCTGGCTCAGGCCAATTGGCGGCGTTATCGCGATCTGGCCGGCGACGGCGCCGGCTCGCAGCAGGAGGCGCAGCAGGCGGAGGCGCAGTTGCGCATTCACCAGGCGGCGCGCGAACGCGATGTCGCCGCGCAGTCGGCGGCGCGGCTGCAAGTGGATATTCTGCGGGCGGATCTGGCCAAGGCCCAGGCCACGCTGGCGCAAACCGAGGCGGCGCTGGCCGGCGCGCGTCTCAATCTGTCGCACACTCGCATCGTCGCGCCCATCTCGGGCACGGTGGGGCGGCGCACGGCGCGGGTGGGCGGCTATGTGACGGCGGGCAGCCCCTTGCTGGCGCTGGTGCCGCTGGAGGCGCTCTATGTCACCGCCAATTACCGCGAGACCCAACTGGCCAGGCTGCGGCCGGGGCAGCCGGTGGACATCATGGTGGACACCTTGCCGGGGGTGGCGTTGAAGGGCCGGGTAGCCAGTCTGGCGCCGGCCAGCGGCCTGAGCTTTGCGCCGGTGGCGCCGCAGAACGCCACCGGCAATTTCACCAAGGTGGTGCAGCGCCTGCCGGTGCGTATTGAGCTGGAGCCGGGTCAGCCGGCGCTGCGGCAATTGCGCGTCGGCATGTCGGTGCGGACTACGGTGGACACCGGCGCGGCGGAAACATCCTGAGGCCAGCGCTTATTCCACGCTGCGCGGGGCGGCGCCGCTTTCTTCGTCGTCCGCGTCCTTGGGCGGCGGCACGATGCGCCATTGGCCGTCCTGGCGGCTGAAGCGCATCCGTTGTTCGCGCTCCACCGGCTTGCCGGTGAGCTTGCGGGCCTGATAACTGACTTCGCAGTCCAGCGTGGCGTTTTCCTCGTCGTTCTGGCAGTCGTTCACCGCGGTGACGCGCAGGTCTTTGAGCGTGGACTCCACCATGGAGCGCATCAGCAGGGTGTGGGTGGATTCCGGCTTGGAATCGAATGAGGCGAGCGCCTGGGCCTTGAAAGCGGCTTCCGCCTCGGCCGGCGTCGGCTGTTCCGTCGGCGCGGCCTGGGCGAAGCCGGCGGCGAGACCGGCGATCAATATGATGATGTGTTGTTTCATGCCGCGACTTTAAGCCGGTTTGGCCGGCGGCGGCAAGCTGGGCGGCGGTCCCGGTCTTTACTTGCGGTGGTGGGCGATCAGCTTGGCCAGCGCGGCGCTGACCAGCGGATTGCTGACGCTGGCGGCGGCTTCTTCCATGCCGTCCAACGCGTTCTGGCTGATTTTCAGCTTTTTTTCACGCGGCTTGCGCGCCAGGCGGACATCCACCTTGACCCGGGTCTTGCCGGCGATGAAACCTTGCTTGGCCAGTTGCGGCAACAGGCCGGGGGCCAGCATGCGCAAGCGGGCGGCGATGATGCCGGTGTCGGTGTAAATCACCAGCTCGTCGTCGCGGATGCGCACGGCGCGGCAGCTGCCGACCAAGAGCGGCGGCAGCAGTTTCTGAAAGGCGCGGTCCAGCTTCATCAGCTCTTTGGCCTCGGCGGTGAGCCGGGTCAGGGTGCTGTCTTTGCTGGCGATGTCGTTGAATTGGCGTCCGAACATGGCGGGCAGTCTAGTGAAAACAGTTCATTGTAGCCGCTGAGGGGGGCGCTTGGGGAGCCTTGGGCCGGTGGCGCCCCCAAGTCTTACTGTCCGCCTTCCACATCCTCCAGACTGAAGGTTTCGCTGTGGTCGTTGTAGGAGAAGATTTCCGCGTAGCGCCCCCAGCTGATCACGGTGTCCAGCGTCTCTTCGGCGGTTTCGTCGGACAGCGAGTCTTCCAGCTCCTGGGCGAAGCGCAGCCGCGGCGCGCGCTGGCCCGGGCGTTCCTGCAGCACTTTGCGGATGTGGGCGGCCATGGGCACGTGGCGCAGCAGGTGTTCGGCGAACTGCACTTTGCGTTCCTGGGTGCCGTAGTCGGCGAACAGCTTGCCGGCGGCGGTGAGCAGGATGTCGCCGTCTTTCAGTTCGGCGAAGCCCAGATGCTCCAGGATTTCCGCTACCGGGAACAACTCATCCACTTCCAGCCGCAGCTTTTCCGCGATTTCCGGCATGTCGGCCTTGCCGTGGTAGGGCGCTTGCGCCACTTCCTCGATCAGGCCGGCCATCAGGTTGGTGGAGACCTCGCTCAGCTGGCTGCCGATTTCCAGCGGCAGCTTGTGCAGGGTGTGAGCGCTGCGGCGCGCGGTCATCAGCGCGTAGATGTCGTCCACCATTTTGCGGAAGGCCGGGTCCAGCCGGTTGCGGCGGTGCGGGAAGGGCACCTTGATTTCCGCCACCACGCGGCCGGGGTTGGACGACAGCACCAGGATGCGGTCGCACATGAACACGGCTTCTTCGATGTTGTGGGTGACGATGAGCACGGACTGGATGGGCAACTGGCCTTCGCTCCACAGATCCAGCATATCGGTGCGCAGCGTTTCGGCGGTGAGCACGTCCAGCGCGGAGAAGGGCTCGTCCATCAAGAGCAGGGTGGGGTTGACCACCAGGCCGCGGGCGAAGCCGACGCGCTGGCGCATGCCGCCGGACAGTTCGCGCGGGTAGGCGTTTTCAAAGCCGTCCAGGCCGATCAGGTCGATGGCGGCCAGCGCGCGGCGGCGGCGTTCCTTGGCTTCCACGCCCAGCGCTTCCAGGCCGGCCTCCACGTTTTGCAGCACGGTCAGCCAGGGGAAGAGCGCGAAGGTCTGGAACACCATGGCCACGCCTTCGGCCGGGCCGGTCAAGGGCTTGTCGTGGTAGCGGACGTCGCCGCTGCTGGGCTTGATCAGGCCGGCGATGATGCGCAGCAAGGTGGATTTGCCGGAGCCGGAACGGCCCAGCAGGCCGACGATTTCGCCTTCGCGCAGCGTCAGGTTGACGTCGTCCAGCACCTGGATTTCGTCATTGCCCTTGTTGAAGCCGCGGCAAACGTTTTTCAGCTGGAAGATTTCCCGTCCCGGGGTGGTGGTGTCTAGTGTCATGGTTGCCCCCTTAGCTGAGACGGAGTTTGTTTTCGGCGATGGCGTACAGCGGACGCCATAGCAGGCGGTTGAACAGAACGACGAAGATGGACATCACGGCGATGCCGAGCAGGATCTTGGGGTAGTCGCCGGCGGCGGTGGTCTGGGCGATATAGGCGCCCAGGCCGTGGGCGGCCAGTTTGTCGTCGCCCCAGGACACGTATTCGGACACGATGCTGGCGTTCCAGGCTCCGCCCGACGCCGTTATCGCGCCGGTGACGTAGTAGGGGAAGATGCCGGGCAGCATCACTTGCCGCCACCATTGCCAGCCGCGGATGCGGAAATTGGCCGCGGCTTCGCGAAAATCGTTGGGGAAGGCGCTGGCGCCGGCCACCACGTTGAACAGGATGTACCACTGGGTGCCCAGCACGATCAGCGGCGACAGCCAGATGTCCGGATTGAGCTTGAAGTGGACGATGAAGACCACGAACACCGGGAACAGCAGATTGGCCGGGAAGGCGGCGAGGAACTGGGCCAGCGGCTGGATTTTTTCCGCCAGCGCCGGGCGCAGGCCGATGTGCACGCCCAGCGGCACCCAGATCAGCGAGGCCAGCAGGATCAGCAAGGTGACCCGCAGCAGGGTGATCAGGCCCAGGCCCAGCACGCGCAGCACTTCGGCCGGGCCCACTTCGGTATGGATGAAGGTCAGCAGCTTCCAGCTGGCCAGCAGGCCCAGCGCCGCCACCAGCAGCCACCAGACCACGTCGATGCCGCGCGACACCGGCGTTTGCGCCTCCGAATGCAGGCCTTGCGGCAGGCTGTAGTTGAGGCGCAGCCGGGCGGTTTTGCGCAGCAGTTTGCCAAAGGGCTTGAGCAGCAGCTGGATGGCGCGGGTGCGCTGGATCAGCTTGAGCACCCAGGATTCCGGCGCGGATTGGCTGGAGGTGTCTTCCAGGCGGAATTTGTCGGCCCAGGCCACCATGGGGCGGAACAGGAACTGGTCGTAGACGACGATGACCACGGTCATGGTCAGGATTACCCAGCCCACCGCGGCCAGATCCTTGTGCTGGATGGCCATGGCCAGATAGGAGCCGACGCCGGGCAGGGTGACGGTCTTGTCGCCCACGGTGATGGCTTCCGAAGCCACCACGAAGAACCAGCCGCCGGACATGCTCATCATCATGTTCCAGATCATGCCGGGCATGGAGAACGGCACTTCCAGCTTCCAGAACTTCTGCCACGGCGTCAGCCGCAGATTGAGCGAGACTTCTTCCAGATCGCGCGGCACGGTGCGCAGCGATTGGTAGAAGCTGAAGGTCATGTTCCAGGCCTGGCTGGTGAAGATGGCGAAGATGGCGGCGAACTCCGCGCCCAGCACCCGGCCGGGGAACAGCGCCAGGAAGAAGGTGACGGTGAAGGAGATGTAGCCCAGCACCGGCACCGATTGCAGGATGTCCAGCATGGGCACCAGCAGCAGGCCGGCGCGGCGGCTCTTGGCCGCCAGCGTGCCGTAAACCAGGGTGAAGACCAGCGCGGCGGCCATGGCGGCCAGCATGCGCAGCGTGGTGCGCAGCGCGTATTCCGGCAGATTGGCCGGGTCCAGCGTGATGGGAACGGTTTGCAGCGCGGTCAGCGGCGCCCAGGTTTCACGGATGCCGGTGGTGGCCATCAGCAGGAAGCCGAGCAGGAGCGGAAACGCGATCAGGTCCCAGCGGTTGGGAATCAGCCGCTTGGCCGTGGCGGGCATGAAATGGCGGACAACGGCTGTCATCGGGCCTCTCCGGTTTATCGCCGCCGACGCCGGCGGTGTGTAGTCTGTTTTGTCCGGGCGGAGTTGCGGCGGAAAGCCGGCCCGACGATCTGGGGTTGCGGCGCGACGCGCGGCCGGGATCGGCCCGCCTGCCTTCACAGCATAGGCCAGCATCAGGGACGGCGGGCTGTCGCGGAGGCTGGTTTGTGGCGGGAAAATGCGCGTGGCGTAGGCGCTGGATACTAGCAGAGTTGCGTGGACGGGAATGTTACCGGCGCCGCAGATTTGTTGGGCTTTTGTGACGGATTGTACTGTTTGAAACTGAGTGGCGTTTCGCCACCCGCTCCCGGCGTTCCGAGCGGGCGGCGGCGCCAATGCTTACAAGACGTTGACGGCGGGGCTGCCGGCCGCCACTTCCACGGTTTTGACGCTGGCGGTGGCCGGGTTGGGCGCCGCGCCGCCGTTCAGCGCGCCCACCTTGTGGAAGGCGCAGCTGAGTTTGGCCGGCGTCAGCGTGACCAAGGCGTAACCCTGGGCGTCGCTGTCCACGTATTTGAGCCAGCTGTTGAAGCTTTGCAGGGTGTTGGTGAAGGTGTTGACCACCTGGCCGCTGACCGTGGTGTAGATCAGCGGTTTGGCCTTGGAGAAGGCCGGCACGGTGTCCACCACGTTTTTGAAATAGCTGAACAGCGAGTTGCTGGACACGCCGGCGGTGACCAGGTCCACCATCACCGGTGCGGGGCTGGCGGCGTCGTAGTCGTCCATCACCGGGCTGGCGAAGAAGGCGTGGATGTCGCCGGTGAGCGCCACCACATTGGCGACGCCCTGGGCTTTCAGATAGGCCATCAGCGCTTTGCGTTCGGCGTTGTAGCCGTCCCATTGATCGGCGTTGAGGATGAATTTATCGAAGAACATCGACGGCGGCAGGCTGGCGTCCAGGCCGGGCTTGATGGCGGCGTTGAACACGCCGGCGGAGATCGCGCCGCCGCTGAGGGTGTTCAACAGCGGCTGGGTGTTGGCGTAGCTGACCACGGGGGTGGAGCCGCTGGTGTTGGCGGCGGCCAGGTCCAGATAGAGCGCGCCTTGCAGCTGGGCGATCTGCGGCTGGGTCAGCGTCAGGCCCATGCCGGCCAACTGCGGCGCCAGGCCCTGGGTCAGCAGCGAGGCCACCGCGACGGTGCCGTCGAAACCCATGCGCAGCAGCGAGACTTCATTGCCCCATAGTTTCCAGGTGGTGGAGGCGGACTTCATCTGGTTCTGCCACCAGGCGCGCTGGGTTTCGCCCAGGATGGAGACATTGAGCAGATTGCCGCCGGTGGAGGCCATCTTGCTGGCCTCCACCTGAGCCAGGGTGTTTTTCTGCACGAAGTAGCGGCTGCCGATTTCGCCGCCGGCCTGGGTCTCCGGGATGATGTGGTCGCTGCGGTACAGGCGCTCGTCGGTCATCACCAGGGTGGCCAGGTCGCCGAAGGTGAAGCTGCGGTAGATCTGGATGTTCTGGAACGAGGGGTTGTTCAAGTCCAGCCGTACGTCGGCCGGCATGTTTTCGAACCAGGCCTGGCTGGCGCTGCGGCGGCGCGCGGTTTGCGGCGAGCTGTCGTCGGTGGCGGTGTATTCCTGGCGGTCCTGCCAGCAGTCGTCGGAAAACTCGTGGTCGTCCCAGATCGCAATCATCGGGAAGCTGGCGTGCAGCTTTTGCAGGCGAGCGTCGTTGCGGTAGGACTTGTACAGCGCGCGATAGTCCGCCAGCGTGGTGGCGTAGCGGGCGCCGTCGGCGCGCAGGGTGCCGTTGGGCAGGCTCAGCGCCGGGTGGCGGGTTTCGTTGCCGCCGCTCTGGAAGCCGGCGCCGACGGTTTCGTAGATGTAGTCGCCCAGGTGGACGATGAAGTCCAGGTCCTGATTGGCCAATTCCTCGAAAGCGCCCCAGTGGTTGACGCTCCAGTCCTGACAGGAAATGAAGGCGAACTTGAGCTGGGACAGCGGCGCGCCGGCGGCCGGCGCGGTCTTGGTGCGGCCGGTCATGCTGACCGCCGGGCCGGTGAGGAAGCGGTAGTAGTAGGTGGCGGCGCTGCCAAGGCCGGTGACCTTGTGGCGTATGGTGTAGTCCCAGTCAGGCTGGGCGCTGAGCGCCACGTTCACCAGCAGGGTGGAGAAGTCCGCGCGGTCGGACAATTGCAGCGTGACTTTGACGTTCTGGCCGCCGTCGCCGCCGTCGACACGGGTCCACAACACGATGCTGTCCGGCTTGGGGTCGCCGGAGGCCACGCCCTGGCTAAAGCCGCTGCCGTTGACGCCGATCGCGGCGCCGGAACCCCCGGGCAGGCTGCCCGCGCCCCCGCCGCCGCATGCGCTCAAGCCGCCGGCGGCGACGGAGGCGGTCAAGAAGCCGCTCCACTTCAGAAACTGTCTGCGATCCATCGATGTCTCCCCTCTATTGTCCTGCGTGCTTGTGTCTGAATCGGGCCGTGGGCGGCCCTTGTCGGAAAGGCGCTATTGTTTGAGGGGATTATTAAAGTGGCATGACAGCGGGTGTCAATTTAATTGAGTGTTTGCTCGAATTAGTCCGGAAAACGTGGGTTAAAACCAACACTTGTTTGAGTTTGATCCGCTTCCGCCCGCCAGCGCCGCGCCGGGGCGGCGCGCTTTGGGACGCGGCCGCGCCGCGGCGGGCGGTTTTCGCGCGCGCATCCGGCGGCGGCCGGGCGCGGAGGAAAATAAAGGCCGCGCGCAGCGCCTGCCCCCTTGATACAGCGCAAGCGCGCCCCCATAAAATAAGACTGCTAATGTGCTACACTTTCAGGCATTTTTGCGGACACCTTACCTAAACAGCCCGCTGGTCTCTGGATTCGATTACATGATTTCTTCTTTGCTTAAAAAAGTATTCGGCAGCCGCAATGACCGGCTTCTGAAGCAATTCCACCAGACGGTGGTGCGCATCAATGCTCTGGAAGAGGGCTTGAAAGCGTTGTCCGATGAGGCTTTGGCGGCCAAAACCGATGAGTTCAAGCAACGTCTGGCCAAGGGCGAGACGGTGGACGGCCTGTTGCCGGAAGCCTTCGCGGTGTGCCGCGAAGCCTCGCGCCGGGTACTGGGCATGCGCCATTTCGACGTGCAGCTGATCGGCGGCATGGTGTTGCACTACGGCAAGATCGCCGAGATGCGCACCGGCGAGGGCAAGACCCTGGTGGCCACGCTGCCGTCCTATCTGAACGCGCTGACCGGCGACGGCGTGCACGTCGTCACCGTCAACGACTACCTGGCCAGCCGCGACGCCGGCATCATGGCCAAGCTGTACAACTTCCTCGGCCTTTCCGTGGGCGTCAACCTGTCCCAGATGCCGCACGACGAGAAGCAGAGCGCCTACGCCTGCGACATCACCTACGGCACCAACAACGAATTCGGCTTCGACTATCTGCGCGACAATATGGTGTTCAGCGTGGAAGAGAAGGTGCAGCGCAAGCTGGCCTACGCGGTGATCGACGAGGTGGACTCCATCCTGATCGACGAAGCGCGCACCCCGCTGATCATCTCCGGCCCGGCCGACGACAATATCGACATGTACCAGCGCATGAACGCGGTGCCGCCGATGCTGAAGCGCCAGGAAACCGAAGAGGGCGAGGGCGATTACTGGGTGGACGAGAAAGCCAACTCGGTGATGATGTCCGAAGCGGGCCACGAGCACAGCGAAGAAATCCTGACCCGTCTGGGCCTGCTGAAGGAAGGCGACAGCCTGTATTCCGCCACCAACATCACGCTGATGCACCATCTGATGGCCGCCTTGCGCGCCCACTCGCTGTTCCACAAGGACCAGCACTATGTGGTGCAGGACGGCGAAGTGGTGATCGTGGACGAATTCACCGGCCGCCTGATGTCCGGCCGCCGCTGGTCCGAAGGCCTGCACCAGGCGGTGGAAGCCAAGGAAGGCGTGGAGATCAACCGCGAGAACCAGACGCTGGCCTCGATCACCTTCCAGAACTACTTCCGTCTGTACGGCAAGCTGGCCGGCATGACCGGCACCGCCGACACCGAAGCTTACGAATTCCAGAGCATTTACGGCCTGGAAACCGTGGTGATCCCGACCAACCGGCCCATGGTCCGCAAGGACGCGCAGGACAAGGTCTACCGCTCCGCCAAGGAGAAGTACGACGCCATCCTGGCCGACATCAAGGACTGCCACGAGCGCGGCCAGCCGGTGCTGGTGGGTACCACCAGCATTGAAAACTCCGAACTGATCGCCAATCTGCTGCAAAAGGCCAAGCTGCCGCACAATGTGCTGAACGCCAAGGAACACGCGCGCGAAGCCGACATCGTGGTGCAGGCCGGCAGCCCTGGCGTGATCACCGTGGCCACCAATATGGCCGGCCGCGGCACCGACATCGTGCTGGGCGGCAATCCGGAGCCGGAGATCAAGGGCGTCGAATCCGACGACAGCTTGTCCGCCGAGGAGAAGCGCGCGCGCATCGAGAAGATCCGCGCCGATTGGCAAGTGGTGCACGATCAGGTGCTGGCCGCCGGCGGCCTGCACATCGTGGGCACCGAGCGCCATGAATCGCGCCGTATCGACAACCAGCTGCGCGGCCGTTCCGGCCGTCAGGGCGACCCGGGCTCCTCCCGTTTCTACCTGTGTCTGGAAGACCCGCTGCTGCGCATCTTCGCTTCCGACCGCGTCGCCGCGATCATGGACCGCCTGAAAATGCCGGAAGGCGAGGCGATCGAGCACCCGTGGGTGTCCCGCTCCATCGAGAACGCCCAGCGCAAGGTGGAAGGCCGCAACTTCGACATCCGCAAGCAATTGCTGGAATACGACGACGTCGCCAACGACCAGCGCAAGGTGATCTACCAGCAGCGCAATGAAATCCTGGTGGAAAGCGATGTGTCCGACGTGGTGGTCAATATGCGCGAAGGCGTGTTGTCCGACCTGGTGGACCTGCACCTGCCGCCGGAATCCATGGAAGAACAGTGGGATCTGCCGGGCCTGGAGAAAACGCTGGAAGCCGAATTCCTGCTGCCGATCAAGGTCAGTGAATGGCTGAAGGCCGAGCCGGCGCTGGACATCGAAAGCATCCGCGAACGCATCATCGAGCAAGCCGCCGAGACCTATCAGGCCAAGGTGGAGCTGGCCGGCGACGGCGTGATGCGCCAGTTCGAGCGCAGCCTGGTGCTGCAGATGCTGGACAATCACTGGCGCGAACATCTGGCGGCGATGGATCACCTGCGCCAGGGCATCCACCTGCGCGGTTACGCGCAGAAGAACCCTAAGCAGGAATACAAGCGCGAAGCCTTCGAGCTGTTCGCCGACATGCTGGAGCGCATCAAGCGCAGTGTGGTCAATGTGCTGATGACGGTGCAGATCCGCAGCCAGGAAGACGTGGACGCAGTGGAGCCGCATCAGGTGGGCGAGTACGAAATGCAGCACGCCGCGCCGGGTTCGGCGCTGGGCGAGGACGAGGACAATCCGCTGTCCCCGGACGCGCTGGCGGCGCAGGGCCTGCGCATCGGCCGCAACGACGCCTGCCCATGCGGCAGCGGCAAGAAGTACAAGCAGTGCCACGGCCGCCTGGAGTGATCCGGTAGCCGCAGGGCCAAAAGCCGACGCGCGAGCGTCGGCTTTTTTCATGCCCGCGCGCTTTGCAAGCGGACGGCGCGGTGTTAGCATCGTCGCGGGTCAACAGTTCACCCAGGCGTCGCCGGTGCCCTCACCACGCTAAACCTGTCTTGGCTAGATTCATCCCGCTTGGCTCGAACCCGTGCCAGGCCGTAACGGCGACCGCGGCAGTCCCTCCCGACCTTGGCACGACGACAGGATTCGAACCATGTCTCGTACGCTTTATCCCTTTTATTGCAGCGACATCTCCGCGCTGGCGCGTTCGCTCAAACAGCAATGGGCGCAGGAAAGCGCTCCGCCCAGCCATGTGCACATCCTCAATATGCTGGCGCGTTCCGCCGGCTTCCAGAACTTCCAGCACTGGCGGGCGGAATGCGAACGTCCGGCGCCGCCGGCCGGCCTGTCCGCGGCGACGACGCGGCTGTTGCGTCATTACGACGCCGAGGGCCGCTTGACGCGCTGGCCTAAGAAATTCAGCGAACAGCGCGTCTGCCTGTGGGTCTTGTGGGCCAGCCTGCCGGGCGGGGAGCAGTGGTCCGAGCCGGAGGCGAACGCCTTGATCCGCGCCGAAGAAGCCTTTGGCGACCATGTGTTGCTGCGGCGCGAGCTGGTGGAGCAGGGCTTGCTGGGGCGGACGCCGGATTGCCGGCGTTATTGGCATGTGGCGCAGGCCTTGCCGGCGGAGGCCGAGGCCTTGGCGGCGGAAGTGAGCCGGCGCAGAGCCGGCCGCTGAGGAGGCTTGGGCGGCGGCCGGCGTCAATGGCCGTCGCCGAGCGGTTTACAACTGGGCTTTGATCGCCGCTTCCAGTTTTTTCTCGTCCAAGAGGCCGGTGAGCTTGGCGGCGATCTTGCCCTTGCGGTCCAGGATCAGGGTGTAAGGCAGGCCGCCGGTGGCGTTGCCCAGGCTGCGCATCAGGTTCAGCGTGTCGCTGTCGCCCAGCAGGATGGGATAACTTATCTTCAGCTGGCCGACGAAGGCGCTGACTTCTTCCTTATTGTCCAGCGCCACGCCCACCACTTCCACGCCCTTGGGCGCCAGCTTGGCGCGCAGGCGGTTCAGCATCGGCATTTCCTCGCGGCAAGGCCCGCACCAGGTGGCCCAGAAATTCAGCACCGTGACCTTGCCCTTATAGGCGGCGATGGTGGCGTCGCCGCCTTGCAGCTTGGTGAAATGGGTTTGTTCCAGCGTGGGCGCGGCCATGGCGAAGAGCGGCAGCAGCGCGATCAGCGCGGGGGCGAGCAGTCGTTTCAGCATCTTGTTGAGCTTCCGGTAGGTGTTTGAAGTGTATTGGATATCCGACAAGGTCAAAGTTCTCGACGTGAACCAAACAAATGTTTCATGTTAAAATGGTCGATTGACCTTTTTGCGGAGTGGGCATGTCTATCCTCGTCTGCGGGGCCCTCGCATACGATACCCTGTTCTCGTTTCATGGCCGTTTTGACAGCCAGATCCTGCCGGATCAGCTGCACAAAATTTCCACGACCTTCCTGGCCCCGACCATGCGCCGCGAATTCGGCGGCATGGCCGGCAATATCGCCTACAGCCTGTGTCTGTTGGGCGAAACCCCCATCGTCATGGGCGTGGTGGGTGAGGATTTCGAGCCGTATCGCCAACATCTGAAACGCGCCGGCGTGGACGACCGCTTCATTCGCTTGATCCGCAAGCAGTATACCTCGCAGTGCTTCGGCATCGCCGACAAGGATGGCAATCAATTGATGGCCTTCCATCCCGGCGCCATGGATTTTGCCACCGAAAACCACATATCGGATATTCCGGGGCCGATCGAGCTGGCGATTCTGTCGCCCGGCGGCTACAGCGCCTTCCTGCAGCATTCCAAGGAATTGGCCGCGGCCGGCATTCCCTTCATCTTCGATCCGGGCCAGGAGCTGCCGCTGCTGTCGCGCGACGAGATCCACGAGATCGTCGAACTGGCCAGCTATGTGGCCATCAACGACTACGAGAGCGAGCTGATGCGCGAACGCGCCGGCCTGTCGGTGGAGGACTTGCGCAAAAAGGTGGACGCGCTGATCGTCACCCGCGGCTCCAAGGGCGCGGAGATTTACGTCGGCGACACCGTGCACCTGATCCCGCGCGTGCAAATGCCGATCAAGCCGGTGGACCCGATGGGCTGCGGCGACGCTTTCCGCGCCGGCCTGCTCTACGGCATCAGCCGCGGCCTGGACTGGAAGATCACCGGCCGTCTGGCCAATGTGATCGGCGCGATCAAGGTCACCACGCCGGGCTGCCAGAATCACTTCTTCGACTGGGACTCGCTGAAGGACTTGTATCAGCAGGCTTACGGCGAACCCTGGCCGTTGTGACGATGCGGCCCGCGGGCCAAACCGACAAGGACGCGCAAGCGTCCTTTGCTTTTTGACGGTCCCAACACAACAAGTCTTGAATTCATCCCGCGCCACCCCCACCATTAGCGAATTCAATTCGAAAACCCAAGGGGATTCCATGCCGCCCGTTCCGCATCTGGCAACCGCACTGACCGGCCCGCTTTACGAACTGGAAAGCCGCATCCTGACTGCCCAGCCTCAGATCGAACACTGGTTCCGCAGTCAGTGGCATAACCACGCGGCGCCGTTCTACGGCTCGGTGGACCTGCGCAACAGCGGTTTCAAGCTGGCGCCGGTGGACATGAACCTGTTTCCCGGCGGCCACAACAACCTGAACCGCGACTTTCTGCCGCTGGCGGTCCACGCCGCGCAAAGCGCGGTGGAAAAAGTGTGTCCGGAAGCGCGCAGCGTGCTGCTGATACCGGAAAACCACACCCGCAACACCTTCTACCTGCAGAACATCGCCGCGCTGGTGCATATTTTCGAACAGGCCGGCCTCAAGGTGCGCCTGGGCTCGCTGAACCCGGAAATCACCGAGCCGACCGAGCTGCAATCGGCCAACGGCGACATCGTGCGCTTGGAGCCCATCGAACGCCGCGGCAACCGCCTGGTGCTGGCGGACGGCTTCAACCCCTGCGTGGTCCTGCTCAACAACGATTTGTCCGGCGGCATTCCCGACCTGCTCAAAGGCCTGGAGCAGAACCTGCTGCCGCCGCTGCACGCCGGCTGGGCGGTGCGCCGCAAGAGCAACCACTTCGCCGCCTACGACAAGGTGTGCGAGGACTTCGCGCGTTTGATCTCCATCGATCCCTGGACCATCAATCCCTATTTCGCCAGCTGTAGCGGCCTGGATTTCCACGCCCGCACCGGCGAGGAGCAATTGGCGGACGAGGTGTCGCGGATGCTGGACAAGATTCGCGTCAAATACCGCGAATACGGCATAGACAACGATCCCTTCGTCATCGTCAAGGCGGACGCCGGCACCTACGGCATGGGCGTGATGAGCGTGAAGAGCCCGGACGAGGTGCTGGGTCTCAACCGCAAGGCGCGCAACAAGATGTCGGTGGTCAAGGAAGGCCTGGAGGTGTCCGAGGTCATCGTGCAAGAGGGCGTGTACACCTTCGAAACGGTGGAGGACGCGGTGGCCGAGCCGGTGGTCTACATGATGGACCGCTATGTGACCGGCGGTTTCTACCGCGTGCACACCGGCCGCGGCATCGATGAAAACCTGAACGCGCCGGGCATGCACTTCGTGCCGCTGTCGTTCGAAACCGCCTGCCTGCCGGACAAGCAGGGCACGCCGGACTGCGCGCCCAACCGTTTCTACGCCTACGGCGTGATTTCGCGGCTGGCGCTGCTGGCCGCCTCGCTGGAGCTGGAAGCCACCGATCCGGACGCGGACGAATGAAAGCCTGGCTGAGCCTGGCGCTATTGGCGGCGACGGCCTCGGCGGCCGCCGACGAGGCCTTGACGCCGCAGGCGCTGGAGGAACTGGTGCAGTGCGCGTCGTTCGAGCGCTACCAGGCCTTGCAGCCGGCCTTGCTGGACGTGGTGTTCGACAAGGGGCCGGACTGGATACGCAAGAACGAGCAGGCCAGCACGCTGGGCGTTTACGCCTATGATCTGAAACGGCCGATCCGGGTGTTCGGCGCGGAGACGACGCGGCTGGCGCTGCACAAGGAGTTCGTGTCGGTGCCGCTGCCGTCCGCTTGGACAATGGCCGAAGCCGCGTCCCGGCTGCGGCTCAAACGCGCGCCGATCCGGGCGACGGAGCAGTATTACCGCTTCGTCGGCGCGGGAGGGCCGATGCTGTCCGTCTACGAGATGTCCGCCAATCCCTTGGCGGCGCTGCTGGGCGCGCCGCAGCAGGGCGAAGCGCTGCGCTACCTCGGCTGCTCCTATAATGGGGCCGACGAGCCCACTTTCCTTTCCGTCGCCGCACAGGCCGACGAGATGATGCAAACGGCGCGCAGCGGCATGGAACGCATGCTGCGCGACGCCGCCAAGCCAAGCGAGGACCGATAATCATGCGCATCCTGTTCATTGCCGATCCGCTGGATCACTTCAAGCTTTACAAGGACACCACCTTCGCGATGATGCAGGAGGCCGCCGCGCGCGGCCATGCCCTGAGCTTCGCCCAGGCCCATCAATTGTCGGTGGAGGGCGGCCGCGTGCTGGTGGACGCGCGCGACCTGAGCCTGACCGGCCAGTACGAGGGCGAGCATCCGGCCTGGTTCAAGCTGGGCGAAGTGCATCGCCAGCCCTTGCAGTCCTTCAGCGCCACCGTGATGCGCAAGGATCCGCCCTTCGACATGGAATACCTGTACGCCTCTCAGCTGTTCACGCTGGCGGAGGGGCAGGGGGCCAAGGTGTTCACCAGCGGCCAGGCGCTGCGCGATTTCAACGAGAAGCTGGCCATTTTGCAGTTCCCGGAGCTGACCGCGCCCACGCTGATCACCGGCGAGGCGCACCGCCTGCGCGCCTTCATCAACCAGCATCAGGACGTGATCCTGAAGCCGCTGGACAGCATGGGCGGCGACAGCATTTTCCGGCTGCGCCCGGACGACGCCAACCTGTCTGTGATCATTGAAACCATCACGCTGCGCGGTAAGCGCACGGTGATGGCGCAGCGCTACATTCCGGAGATCCGCGACGGCGACAAACGCATCCTGGTGATAGACGGCGAGCCGGTGGAGTGGTGCCTGGCGCGCATTCCGGCGGCGGGGGAGACCCGGGGCAATCTGGCCGCCGGCGGTCGCGGCGAGGCGCGGCCGCTGACCGAGCGCGATCGCGAAATCGCCAGGACGGTGGGACCGGAGCTGAAAAAGCGCGGCATCCTGCTGGCCGGGCTGGACGTGATCGGCAACTATCTGACCGAGGTCAACGTCACCAGCCCCACCTGCTTCCGCGAAATCATGGACCAGACCGAGATCAAGGTCGCCGGCCTGTACATCGACGCCTTGGAGCGGCGTTGCCAGCCGCACTGACACGGTTTGCGACGACTTTATAAACACGGCCGGCGGCAACGTCGGCCGTTTTGATTTTTATTGTCGTCATCTTGAGCTGGCATGCTGGAGCGCCGGCCGCCATCCGATGCCGTTTCCGACGACCCAACCGCATGGATCTAGCAATGAAAGAAAGCCCGTTCAAAGGCAAAACCGGGATCACCCGCCTGATCAACGCCTTCGGCTACTCGCTGGACGGCCTCAAGGCGGCGTTCCGGCATGAGGACGCCTTCCGCCAGCTGGTGCTGCTGGCGGCGGTGCTGATCCCGCTGGCCTTCGTCATTCATGCCCAGCCGCTGGAGCGCGCCTTGCTGGTGGCCAGCTCGCTGGCGACGCTGATCATCGAACTGCTGAACTCCGCGATCGAGGCGGCGGTGGATCACACCTCGCTGGAGCGGCATCCGCTGGCCAAGCGCGCCAAGGACATGGGCAGCGCCGCTCAATTGCTGGGCCTGATCAATCTGACCGCGGTGTGGTGTCTGGTGTTGTTTGCCTGAAGCGGGTAAGGTGACGGCTGCCTGAACCCAGAGGGAGCCGTCCGATGATGTCGCCAGTGGAATCCGGAGTCGAGGAGTGGGTGTTGAACATCGTGCTCTGGCTCAAGTTGGGCGTGGAAGCGCTGGGCGCGCTGGTGATAGGCGTCGGCATCCTGGCCCTGGGCGCCCGCTATGTTCGCCGCTGCCTCAGCGCCAACCATGACGATTACAACCAGGTGCGGCTCAGCTTCGCCCGCTTCCTGGCGCTGGCGCTGGAGTTGCAATTGGCGGCCGACATCCTGTCCACAGCGGTGGCGCCCAGTTGGGACCAGATCGGCAAGTTGGGCGCCATCGCGGTGCTGCGCACCGCGCTCAATTATTTTTTGGGCAGGGAAATTCGCGAAGCCGAGACGGCGCGCCGGCCCACAGAGCCGCCGGCCGCGTGATCCGGCGCTTGGCGCAAGCGTAAGCGAGGCCTCAATGAAAACAGCCCTGCCGCGGTGTCCCGCGCAGGGCTGTTGTCGTAAGCGGAGCCCTTAAGCCGGCTCGGCTTCCTTGCCTTCCGGCGGCGCGATCACCTCGCTGTAACCACACTCTTTCTGCGGGCAGACTTTCTCGGTGCCGCGGCGCTTGGTGGTCTTGATGGTCAGGATCGGCCAATTGCACTTCGGGCACGGTTCGGCCACCGGCGGGTTCCAGGTGGCGTACTTGCACTTGGGATAGGTGTTGCAGCTGTAGAACAGCTTGCCGTAGCGGCTCTTGCGCTCGATCAGCTGGCCGGCCTTGCATTCCGGGCATTCCACGCCGGTTTCGCGCGGCTTTTCCAGCGGCTCGATGTGCTTGCACTTCGGGTAGTTGGCGCAGCCGATGAACTTGCCGTAGCGGCCCTTCTTGATGTGCAGCTCGCCGCCGCACTCCGGGCAGCTGCGGCCTTCGATCACCGTCGGCGCTTCCGCCTCTTCCGCAGCCTGTTCGGCGGTTTCGCCCATATTGCGGGTGTAATCGCAGTCCGGATAACCGGTGCAGGCGATGAAGCGGCCGCGCTTGCCGAACTTGATGGACAAGGGCTTGCTGCATTTTGGACAGGCTTCGTCCAGGCTCTCGGTGGTGACCTCGGCGCGGGAGATGCTCTCCTTCTCCGCGATCTGCTTGGAGAAGTTCTTCCAGAAGCTGTCCATCACCGGCACCCATTCGCGCTGGCCGTTGGCCACTTCATCCAGCTGGTTTTCCAGCTTGGCGGTGAAGTTGTAGTCCACGTATTGCGCGAAGTGCTCGGTCAGGAATTTGTTGACGATGTCGCCGGTGTCGGTGGGCAGGAAGCGCTTCTTGTCCAGTACCACGTATTCGCGGTCTTTCAGCGTGGAGATGATGCTGGCGTAAGTGGACGGCCGGCCGATGCCGAATTCTTCCAGGGCCTTCACCAGCGAGGCTTCCGAATAACGTGGCGGCGGCTGGGTGAAGTGCTGGGTGCCGTAGAGCTTGTCCACCGGCAGGGTCTCGCCCTCGTCCAGCAGCGGCAGCTTGGCGTTGTCCTCGTCCTCGGCGTCGTCCACATCTTCTTCATACACGGCGAGGAAGCCGGCGAAGGTCTGCACCTGGCCGGTGGCGCGGAAAACGCCTTCGCCGACGGCGATGTCTATGCTGGTGGTGTCGAACTTGGCCGGCGCCATCTGGCAAGCCAGCGTCCGCTTCCAGACCATGTCGTAGAGCTTGAACTGATCCGAGGTCAGGAAGGGCTTGACCATGTCCGGGGTGCGCAGGATGGACGTGGGGCGGATCGCCTCGTGCGCTTCCTGGGCGTTCTTGGACTTGTTCTTGTAGGCCACCGGGTTC
The DNA here is from genome assembly GCF_057809415.1 of Chromobacterium sp. FG22. Classification (NCBI taxonomy): domain Bacteria; kingdom Pseudomonadati; phylum Pseudomonadota; class Betaproteobacteria; order Neisseriales; family Chromobacteriaceae; genus Chromobacterium; species Chromobacterium sp. FG22. Next base: position 191,646 of record NZ_JBMDJX010000007.1, read on the forward strand.
TTGGGCAGGTAGTCGCCGTCGAATTTCAGGCCGATATAGCCGCGGATCTCCTCCACCGCCTCGCCCGCCAGCGCCACCGAGTCGGTACGCATATAGGTGATCAGACCGACGGTGCCCTGGCCGATGTCTATGCCCTCGTACAGCTGTTGCGCGGTGCGCATGGTGCGGTCGGTGGTCATGCCCAGCTTGCGCACGGCTTCCTGCTGCAGCGTGGAGGTGGTGAACGGGGCGGCGGGGCTGCGAGATTTCTTTTTCTTCTCGATGCTGCTGACCACCGCCGGGTGGCCTTCCAGCCGCGTCAGTATGCTGGCCTGCTCGGCCTCGTTGGGGATGTCGAACTGTTCCAGCTTCTTGCCGGCCATCGAGGTCAGCTTGGCGCCGAACTTGGTGCGGCCCTTGTGGCTGTCCAGATGCACAGACCAGTATTCCTGCTCGACGAAGGCGCGGATTTCGTTCTCGCGCTCGCAGATCAGCCGCAGCGCGGGGCTTTGAACCCGGCCGGCGGACAGGCCGCGGCGGATCTTCTTCCACAGCAGCGGCGACAGGTTGAAGCCCACCAGGTAGTCCAGCGCGCGGCGGGTCTGCTGGGCGTCCACCAGGTTCTGCGCGATTTCGCGCGGGTTCTGGATCGCTTCCAGCACCGCGTTCTTGGTGATCTCGTGGAAGACCACGCGCTGGGCGGTCTTGTTCTTCAGCAGCTTCTTGCCGTTGAGGATCTGCACCAGATGCCAGGAAATGGCCTCGCCTTCGCGGTCCGGGTCAGTCGCCAGATAGATGTGTTCGGCGTCGCCCACCGCTTTGACGATGGCGTCGACGTGTTTGCTGTTGCGCGCGATCAGCTGGTATTTCATCGCGAACCCTTTTTCAGGGTCCACTGCGCCGTTCTTGGGCACCAGATCGCGCACATGGCCGTAGGAGGCCAGGACTTCAAAGTCAGGGCCTAGGTATTTCTTCAGCGTTTTCGCCTTGGAAGGCGATTCGACGATCAAGAGACTGGTGGGCATATTATCTTTTCTATGTGCAATCGCCGGCATGCCGGCCGATCCGTCCGGACCGGGCGTTTCTGCCGCGCGGCAGAAGGGCGCCAGGCCCGTGCGTGGGCTGCTGCGTTCCCGTCGACAAGGAGGATGAAGGCTTCACCCTGAAAATTTCGCGTCGACAGAAAATATATTCGTCAAATAAAACAAGAGCGCAAGAGCGCTCTTGGATCGGCCGCCGGAACCGGCGGCCAAGGGCGGCATGTTAAGCCCGCTCCATGAGGCTGACAAGTCATTGCATGGTGGGTTCGCCATGCACGGCATCCAACAGCGCCTCGCCCAGCAGAATGGGCAGTTCCGCCTGTTGCGCCCACAACACCATCAAGGCCACCAGCTTGGCGCTGCCGACGTTGATGTCGTCGCCGTGCAGTTCCATCAGGCGGTCGATGACCATTTCGCGCTGCGCGGGCGTCAAGGCGCCGTGATCCTCCAGGAACTGCAGCAGGCCGCGCACGTCGGCGGGCAGGTGCTCCAGCTCGTCTTCGGCGTAAACGCGCATGCCGCTGGCTTCGTTGGCGCCGACGTAGCCGCTGCCGTCCAGGCCGCTGATGCCGTCCAGCCAATCCAGCGCGTCGTTGATCTCCTCGTCCTCGAAACCGGCGGCCTCCAATTGGCGCATCAGCGCGCCGCGGTCGCCGAAAGCGTCCGGATCGCGGAATTGTTCAAACAGGAAGGCGAGTACGTCAAACATCAATCTATCTTCTTAAAGTGCGGGTTAGCGCGGTTCAGCCCGGTTTCAGGCGCTGAAAAAGCCCGCCGGGATGGCTGGCCACCAGGCCGGCCAGCTCAAGTTCGAGCAGCATCGCGTAAAGCTCCCCCACAGTCAACCCGAGCGTGGTCGAAAGCGCATCCATACTGATGGGGTCGAATCCCATGGCTTCAAGCAGCGGCGATTCCGCCACGGGGGCCGCCGGCTTGACGCTGGGGCGTTTGCGTTGCAGCCTGCCCACTTCGTCCAGCACGTCGTCCACGGTTTCCACCAGTTTGGCGCCGTCCTTGATCAGCCGGTGACAGCCGCGAGACTGCGGATTGTGGATGGAACCGGGGATGGCCATCACTTCGCGGTTGTTCTCCATCGCCAGCCGCGCGGTGATCAGCGAGCCGGAGCCGATATTGGCCTCCGCCACCAGACAGCCGCGGCTGAGGCCGGCGATGATGCGGTTGCGGCGCGGGAAATGGCCGGCCAGCGGTCCCATGCCCAGCGCGAACTCGGACAGGATCAGGCCTTCCTCGGCGATGCGGTGCGCCAGCTGGCGGTTGCTGGCCGGGTAGACGCGGTCTATGCCGGTGCCGACCACGGCGACGGTGGCGGGCGGCTGTCCGAGCGCGCCGTGGTGGGCGGCGGCGTCGATGCCGCTGGCCAGGCCGCTGACGATGCAATAGCCGTGCTCGGCCAGTTCGCGGGAAAAGCTTTCCGCGTTCTGCCTGCCCTGCGGCGTGGCGGCGCGGCTGCCCACGATGGCGAGCATGGGCTGGGTCAGCAGCTCGCGCCGGCCGCGGGCGAACAGCAGCGGCGGCGGCGAGTTGGATTCGGCCAGCTGCGGCGGGTAGTCGTCGTCCAGCAGCGACAGCAATTGGCAGCCCGGCGTTTGCGCCCATTCCAGCGCCGCCTCGGCGGAGGCGGCGGCCTCGCGCCGCTGCAGGGCCTCGGCCGCTTCTTTGCCGATCAAGGGTTCGGTCTGGCGGCTGTTGGCGTTCAAGGCGGCGTCGGCGCCGCCGAAGGCGTCGATCAGCCGTAAAAAGCCGGCTGGACCGATGCCGGGGGTCAGCGCCAGCAACAGCCAGTCATGCGGCGGAGCCTTCATTCTTGCTCGGGGCTGGCCACGCCGTCGCCCACGTAGATCGGGCCGCGGCTGTCCAGCACCAGCGCGTAGGACACCTTGTCGAACACGCGGTAGACGAAGGCGTTGCCGGCGCGCTCCGCCGGCAGCGTCACCGTGCGCTTGCCCTGTTCGTCCTTGATTTCCAGCGGGCGGCCTTTTTTGAACAGGCCGAACACATGACCGTTTTCGACGCCCTGCGACTGGCCCAGATTGAGTACAATAGTGGAGTATTGGGCCGCGCCATCCACGCCGTTGTAGACCGAGACCACCTTGCCGCTCAGATGAGCGTCGGCCGGATGCGGGGCGTAGTTGTTGAAGTTTTGCTGCGGCGCGCGCATCAGATGGTCGCCCACCAGGATTTCCTCGCTGACGTTTCTGACTTTCAGCGTCTGAACGTCGCCTTGGGGCTTGTCTGCGGTCAGGTCGCCGCTGTAGGTCGCTTCTACGCCCAGCACCTTCTTGGTGTCCGGGTCCAGCAGCGGCTTGCCCAGCCGGTAAGCCTGCCAGGTGCCGGCCTCGTTGACGCCGGTGGCGTAGACGCGGTCCCCGGTGGCGACGGTGAGGTGTTCTTCCGGTCCGGCGATCAGCTTGGGCGATTGCAGGAACTGCGCCATGTCCACCACCAGCGGCCGTTTGAGGAAGGGCTCGATCGCCGAAGCGGGAATGCTGGCCACCGCCTGATCCAGCGTCTCGACGCGGGCCTGCGGCGAGAGTTTGACTTCGCGCTGCGCGCCTCGCGCCAGCGACAGCCGCGGCTGGCCGTCCACATAGTCCAGCGCCAGCACGTCGCCCGGGTAGATCCAGTGCGGATTCTTGATTTCGCCCTGGTTCATCCGCCACAGACGCGGCCATTTCCAGGGGCTGCTCAGATAGCGTCCGGAAATGCTCCACAGCGTGTCGCCGCGCTTCACGGTGTAGCGGCTGGGCGCGTCAGCCTTCAACTGGAGATCGGCGGCGAAGGCGGGCGCGGCGAGCCCGAGGGCCAAGGCGAAGGATATAATGCTTTTACGCATGGGAAATGCCCCAATATGAAGGTGGACGGACACCTGCGGGGGTGGCCCGCATACAAGGAATCGCGTTTCGAACATGTCTATTATCGGCGTGCCGATCGCGATACGACAACTTGATGAGTGAATGAAACGACGGGGAGTCATTAAATCCGATGGCATTGTTGAATATTTTGCATTACCCGGATGAACGGCTGCACACCGTGGCCAAGCCGGTGGAGGTCTTCGACGAGGCCTTGCAGATCCAGATCGATAATATGTTCGAGACCATGTACGAGGCCAAAGGCATCGGCCTGGCCGCGACTCAGGTCGATTTCCACCACCGCCTGGTGGTGATGGACATTTCCGAGGAACGGAACGAACGCCGCGTGTTCATCAACCCGGAAATCCTGAGCAAGGATGGCGAGACGGAATATGAAGAAGGCTGTCTGTCCGTGCCCGGCATTTACGACAAAGTGACTCGCGCCGAGCGCGTCAAGGTGAGCGCGCTGGATCGCAACGGCAAGCCGTTCGAACTGGAGGCCGACGGCCTGCTGGCGATCTGCATCCAGCACGAGATCGACCATCTGGACGGCAAGGTATTCGTAGAATATCTGTCGCAGATGAAGCAGACCCGCATCAAGACCAAGCTGAAAAAGCGTGAAAAACAGAATATGTGACCGTGGCGCCGTGGGCGCCCCGTCCGGAATGGTTTGAATGAAATTGATCTTTGCCGGTACGCCGGAGTTTGCCGCCGCCGCGCTGCGCGAGTTGATCGCCGCCGGCCATGAAATCGCCCTGGTGCTGACCCAGCCGGACCGTCCGGCCGGCCGCGGCATGAAATTGAAGCCCAGCCCGGTCAAGGCGGTCGCGCTGGAGCACGGCCTGCGTGTGGAGCAGCCGGCGTCCTTGCGCAACGACGAAGCGCAGCAGATGCTGCGCGACATCGGCGCCGACTTGATGGTGGTGGCCGCCTACGGGCTGATCCTGCCGCAGGCGGTGCTGGATATCCCGGCGCGCGGCTGTCTGAACATCCACGCCTCGCTGCTGCCGCGCTGGCGCGGCGCGGCGCCGATACAGCGCGCCATCCTGGCCGGCGACGCCGAAACCGGCATCACCATCATGCAGATGGACGTGGGCCTGGACACCGGCGACATGTTGTCCATCCATCCGGTGACCATCGCCGACGACGAAACCGCCGCCACGCTGCACGACAAGCTGGCCGTGGAAGGCGCGCGCGCCATCGTCTCCACGCTGGCCGGATTGGACGGGATCGCCCCGCTCAAGCAGCCGGAAGCGGGCGTCACTTACGCGCAGAAGCTGAGCAAGGCCGAGGCCTTGGTGGACTGGAGCCTGCCGGCGGAAGAAGTGGCCCGGGCCATCCGCGCCTACAACCCGGCGCCGGGCGCGCATACGCTGCTGGCCGGCGAAGCGCTGAAACTGTGGATGGCCGGCGCGGAGGCTGGCCAGGCCGAGCCGGGCGTGATCGTCGCCGCGGACGCGGACGGCGTGCTGGTGGGCTGCGGCTCCGGCCTGGTGCGCTTGAGCGTGCTGCAGGCGGCCGGCGGCAAGCGGCTGGCCGCGCGGGACTTCGTCGCCGGCAGAAGCCAGCTGGCGGGCACGCGGCTGGGCGTGTGAGCGGATAGACTGAGGCGAGAGGAAAGGGGGCGGCAATGACGGACAACTGGTTCAAGACCACCTTGCTGATGGCGGCGATTTTGGCGCTGTTCGCCGTGATCGGCGGCATGATAGGCGGCAAAAGCGGCATGATTCTGGCCTTGCTGTTCGGCGGGGCGATGAATGTGTACGCTTGGTGGAATTCCGACCAGATGGTGCTGCGCATGTACAACGCGCAGGAGGTGGACGCCCAGAGCGCGCCGGAATTCTACGGCATGGTGGCGGAACTGGCGCAGCGCGCCGGCCTGCCTATGCCGCGCGTCTACGTGATTCACGAAGAGCAGCCGAACGCCTTCGCCACCGGCCGCAGTCCCGAGCACGCGGCGGTGGCCGCCACCAGCGGCATCATGCGCATGCTGGACTATCGCGAGCTGCGCGGGGTGATGGCGCACGAACTGGCCCACGTCCAGCACCGCGACACCTTGATCTCCACTATTTCCGCCACCATGGCCGGCGCGATATCCGCGCTGGCCAACTTCGCCATGTTCTTTGGCGGCCGCGACGAAAACGGCCAGCCGGTGGGCTGGCTGCCGCGTCTGGCCATCGCCCTGCTAGCGCCGCTGGCGGCCAGCCTGATACAGATGGCGATTTCCCGCGCGCGTGAATTCGAGGCCGACCGCGGCGGCGCCGAGATTTCCGGCGACCCGCTGGCCTTGGCCTCCGCCTTGCAGAAGATCGAGTACTATGCGCAGGGCATTGTGATGCCCACCGCCGAGGCGCACCCGGAAACCGCGCAGATGATGATCATCAATCCCTTGTCCGGCGGCGGCGGGATGGGCGATCTGTTCCGCACCCATCCGCAGACCGCGGACCGCATCGAACGGCTGCAAGCGATGGCGCGCGGCGTATATTAATTGAAGAGCGTCGGGCGGCCGCGCGCCGCCTTGATCGCGCAAGGCCAATGCCGGAGGGCATTGGCCTGTTTGTTATGGTTTGATAGAAAGCACCCATGCATCATATTCAGCAATTGGCCGCCAATATTCTGTTGCGCGTCGAATCCGGAACCAATCTGACCGAGGCCTTGGCCGAGGCTCAACGCAAGGCGCCGGAGTTGACGCCGTCCGAGCGCGGCGCTTTGCAGGATCTGGCCTACGGCAGCCTGCGCCACTTGGCGCGGCTGCGTTTCTACTTGCGCCAACTGGTGGCCAAGCCCTTGCCCGAGCCGGTGCTGGAGCGGGTGCTGATCGTGGCCTTCTATCAGCTCTCGCACACCCGCGCCGCCGAGTACGCGGTGGTGAACGAGGCGGTGACCCTGGCCAGCCGGCTGGCCAAGGGCAATTTCAAGGGCCTGGTCAACGGGGTGCTGCGCAACTTCCTGCGCCAGCGCGCCGCCTTGGAACGCGCGGCGGAAAAGGACATCGAGGCCAGCTTCAACCACCCGCTATGGTGGATCAAGGGCTTGCAGCGCGCCTATCCGGACGCCTGGCAAGCCGTGTTGGACGCCGACAACGGCCATCCGCCGATGACTTTGCGCGTCAATCGCCGCCATGGCGACGCCGCGGCCTATCTGGAGCGGCTGCGAGCCGCCGGGCTGGACGGCGAGGCTTTGGACGGCGGCTCGATCACGCTGGCGCGGCCGGTCAATGTGCGAGACTTGCCGGGCTTCGCCGACGGCGAAGTCTCGGTGCAGGATTGGGGCGCGCAGCAGGCCGCGCACTGGCTGGACCTGCGCGCCGGCCAAAGGGTGCTGGACGCTTGCGCGGCGCCGGGCGGCAAGACCGGCCATATCCTGGAGAGCGCCGATGTCGAAGTGACCGCGCTGGACATCGACGAACAGCGGCTGCAGCGCGTGGCCGACAATCTGGAACGCATCGGCGCGACCGCGCGGCTGCATGCGGCCGACGCCGGCCAGCCGGACGGCTGGTGGGACGGCCGGCCCTTCGACCGCATCCTCGCCGACGTGCCCTGTTCCGCCAGCGGCGTGGTGCGTCGCCATCCGGACATCAAGTGGCTGCGCCGCCCCGGGGATTTCGCCGCGCTGGGCGTGCAACAGGCCGCCATGGCCGACGCGCTGTGGCCTTTGCTCGCCTCGGGCGGCAAAATGCTTTACGCTACGTGCTCCATTTTCCCCGAAGAGAATCAGCAACAGCTAGACTCCTTTCTGAATCGCCATGCGGATGCCGCGTGCCTGAGACAGGAGCAGTTGCTTCCTTGTGAGCGTCATGACGGCTTTTATTACGCGTTGCTTGAAAAACGTTAGCCTGCTGCTGTGCTTGCTGGCCGGTCTCGCCATGGCGGCGCAGGCCGAAACCATCAGCTCGCGTCGGGCTGAGGCCGAGGTGACGGCGGACGGCCAGTTGTCCGTCAGCACCCGGTTTCAGACGCGCTTGACGCCCAGTCTCAGCGACGCGCTGGAACAGGGCGTGGTGCTGCCGTTCCGGCTGGAGTTCCAGCTGACCAAGCCGCGTTTGACCGCTTACTATCTGAATTTCAGCGAGTGGTTCGATCCGCACGCCCAGTTGGGCTTCAAGCTGTCCTATCAGTCCTTGACCAATCGCTACCGCGTCACCATCGGCAATCTCTCCAACTACTACCCCACCCTGCGCGAAGCGCTGGGCGCAGTGGGCGCTATCCAGGGCTGGCGCGTGCTCAATTCCGGCACCCTGGACCCGCGCGCCTCGGGGCGCGTGGCCGGCCAGGTGCGGCTGTTGCTGGACATCGGCGAACTGCCCAAGCCCTTTCAATTGAACGCGCTGGGCTCGTCGGACTGGTCGCTGTCGTCCGACTGGGTCAAGCTGGACGTGAAGGACGGCGGCTGATGCGTTACGCGGTGATTGCGCTGGCGACGCTGGGCGCCATCCTGCTTTATCTGCTGGCCTTGGCCACCGGCAACGCATCCAAACTCAACGAATACTACTGGTGGGTGTTCGGCCTGAACGGCCTCCTGCTCGCCACGCTGCTGGGCGTGGTGGCGCGGCAGCTGCTGCGCCTGCGTCAGCGGGTGCGGCAACGGGTGTTCGGCGCCAAGCTGACCCAGAAGCTGGTGATGATGTTCGCGGTGGTGGCCCTGGTGCCGGGCATCCTGGTGTTCACCGTTTCCGCACAGTTCCTGACCCGCAGCATCGAAAGCTGGTTCGACGTCCGCGTCGAGTCGGCGCTGGACCGCAGCCTGGGCTTGGCGCGCAACTCGCTGCAGTACGTGCAGGAAGACCTGGGGCGCCGCACGCGTTCGGTGCAGGACGATATCGAGTCCTTGCCGGAAGGCCTGCTGCCGGCGAGGCTGGAGCGCTTGCGCGAGCAACTGGGATTGCGCGAGCTTGCTGTCTATAGCCGCAGCGGTCAGCTGCTGGCCTTCGCCGGCGGACTCAGCGAGCGAGTGCCTCCTCCGCTGTCGCGCGAGAGCATAGGCAAGCTCAAACCGCGCCAGACGCTGGACAGCTTCGAGAACGACGGCGGCAGCGGTCTGGTGCTGAAGTCGCTGCTGATTTACCGCAATCTGGACAGCCAGCAACGCGTGTTGCAGACCCTGCAATCCGCTCCCGGCCGCATCGCCCAGGACGCGGAGCAGATTGAGACCGCGCGCGCGGAGTATCGCCAGCTGCTCTTGGGCCGCGAGGGTCTGACCACCTTCTACATGCTGACGCTGGCGCTGTCCGCGCTGCTGGCGTTGACCGCGGCGCTGGCCTTCGCCTTATTCCTGTCAGAGCGCCTGTCGGCGCCCTTGTCCGAGCTGGCCGCCGGCACCCGGGCCGTGGCGCAGGGCGACTTTTCCAAACGCCACCCGGTATACCGGCGCGACGAACTGGGCATGCTGACCACCTTGTTCAACCGGATGACGCAGCAGCTTGAGGACGCGCGCCACGCCGCGGACCTCAGCCGCAGCGAACTGGAAAGCAGCAAGCTTTACCTGGAAAGCATTCTGGCTAACCTGAGCGCCGGGGTGATCGCCTTCGGCGCCGATTGGCAGCTGCGCGCCGCCAATACCAGCGCCTCACGCATTCTGGGCGTGGACTTCGCCGAGGTGTCGGATCAGGATTTCCCGCACTGGGCCACTTCGATTCCAGCGGTGGCGCCGCTGGTGGAGTGCGTGCTGGAGTACGCGTCCAAGAACAGCGACAGCGACTGGAAAACCCAGCTTAACTATTTGACGGTGCAGGGCGAGCGCACCTTGCTGGTGCGCGGCGCTCATCTGCCGGAGGCGTCTGCGGTGGGCTATGTGGTGGTGTTCGACGATATCACCGAACTGGCGCGCGCTCAGCGCGACGCGGCCTGGGGCGAGGTGGCCAAGCGGCTGGCGCATGAGATCCGCAACCCGTTGACGCCTATCCAGCTATCGGCGGAACGGCTGGCGATGAAGCTGCAGGACAAGCTGGCCGGCGCCGACGCCGACATGCTGCGACGCTCCACCGACACTATCATCAAGCAGGTGGGCGCGCTCAAGGCCATGGTGGACGCCTTCCGCGATTACGCGCGCGCACCGCGCACCAAGTTGACCGAATTGGACCTGAATCAAGTGGTGCGGGAGGTGATGGCTCTTTACGAATCCAACTCTGCTGTTAAGATGGCGCTTGATGAAAGGCCGTTGATGATCATGGCGGATGCGGCATTGTTGCGGCAGGTTTTACATAACCTGATTCAGAACGCGCAAGATGCGGTCCTTGACGTTGACATCCCGATGATTCAAATTAGCAGCCGAAAAGAAGAAGGCTATGCGCTCGTTTGCGTGGAGGATAACGGTCCGGGCTTTGCTCCGGAGATCCTGCAACGCGTGTTCGAACCCTATGTGACCAGCAAGACCAAAGGTACCGGTCTTGGCCTGGCGGTGGTCAAGAAGATTCTTGAAGACCATCACGGGCAGATCAAAGTGGGTAATCTCGAACCGAATGGCGCGCGCATCCTTCTCTCCCTGCCATTGCTGGAGGCCTAATGCGTAGCAGCGATATTTTGATTGTTGACGACGAGATCGGTATCCGTGAATTGCTCTCCGAGATACTGCAGGATGAGGGGTACACCGTCGCGCTGGCGGAAAACGCCGAGGTAGCCAGACAGTTGCGCAACCAGACGCGTCCGGCGTTGGTGTTGCTGGACATTTGGATGCCGGATTGCGACGGCGTGACTTTGCTCAAGGAATGGGCCAAGTCCGGTCAGCTGAACATGCCGGTGGTGATGATGTCCGGTCACGCCAGCATAGACACCGCGGTAGAGGCGACTCGCATCGGCGCTTTCGACTTCCTGGAGAAGCCGATCGCGCTGCAAAAGCTGCTGACCACGGTGCAGCGGGCGCTGAAATACGGCGATATGCAGGCCAACACCTCGCTCAATCTGGACAAGCTCGGCCGCAGCGAGCCGATCCAGGAGCTGAAGCGGCAGCTGGAACGCGTGGCCAAGGTCAAGTCGCCGGTGCTGCTGACCGGCGAACCGGGCTCCGGCTTCGAACTGGTGGCGCGCTTCTTCCATCAGGGCAACACCCCGTGGGTGACGCCGGCCAAGCAGGAGCAATTGGCGGACGCCCCGCTGGAGCTGCTGCAAAAAGCCAATAACGGCGTCTTGTTCCTGCCGGAGATCGGCCAGTACGGCCGCCGCGTGCAACAAGGGCTGCTGTTCCTGCTGTCCAAGCTGGACCGCTTCAATGTGCGGCTGCTGTGTTCCTGCAGCCGCCCGTTGCAGGAACTGCTGGTGGATCCCGAGTGCGACAACCGCCTGCTGACGGCCTTGTCCAGCGTGATTGTGCCGATTCCGCCGCTGCGCGAGCATTCCGAAGACATCATCTTCATCGCCGAGCAGATCCTGACCGAGCTGGTGGAGTCCAAGCAGGTGCCGGCCCGCAAGCTGACCACGGCGGCGCTCAACGCCTTGAGGCAGTACGATTGGCCGGGTAATCTGGAGCAGCTGCGCAGCATCATCAAGAGCCTGGCGCTGACGTCGGAGTCGGACGAGGTGGACGCGGGCGAGGTCAACAAAGTGCTGGCGCAGTTCCGCCATGAGAAGCCGGTGGAGGAGTCCGGTTTCGACTTCAATATGCCGCTGCGCGAACTGCGCGAGCAGTTGGAGCGGCGCTACTTCGAGTACCATATCTCGCTGGAGAACGGCAATATGAGCCGGGTAGCGCAGAAGGTGGGCCTGGAGCGCACCCATCTGTACCGCAAGCTCAAGCAACTGGGCATCAAGTTCGCCCGCAAGACGGTGGAAGAATAAGTCCGCGTTTCCGTTAGAACCGTTCAAAGTCTCGCGAGCAAGAGCGAGACAAGGCGAAAATGGCTGAAGAAGCGGAATGTACATACGGTACATGAGCATTCTGAAGGTGTTTTCAACGCCGTATAGCTGAAGCGCAGCAGACTTTGAGCATAAGGCCAGCCCGGATACGGCTGGCCTTATGCTTTGGGCGATGGCGCGGTGGCGGCGTTCGGATTAGGCTAGCAATCATGATTGAACTCAACGACGAGGCGCTATTGCGCTATAGCCGGCACATTCTGCTGCCGGAAATCGACATCGCCGGCCAGCAGCGCTTGAGCCGGGCGCGCGCGCTGATCGTCGGCGCCGGCGGGCTGGGCTCGCCGGTGGCGCTTTATCTGGCCAGCGCCGGAGTAGGGTATATCAGCATCGCCGACGACGATGTGGTGGAGCTATCCAATCTGCAGCGTCAGATCATTCATGACAGCGCCAGTCTGGGGCGTTTGAAGGCGGAGTCCGCCGCCGAGCGCATGCGAGCGATCAACCCCGAAGTGACGGTAACGCCGCTGGCGCGGCGTTTGGGCCCAGAGGAGCTGGCGCAGTTGGCCGCCGGCCACGATCTGGTGCTGGACTGCAGCGACAATTTCGCCACCCGCCACGCGGTGAACCGCGCCTGCGTCACCGCCGGCACACCGCTGGTGTCCGGCGCCGCGGTGCGTTTCGCCGGCCAGCTGGTGGTGTTCGATCCGCGCGATGCCGCGTCGCCCTGCTATCACTGTCTGTTTCCGGACGAGGGCGAGGCCGGGGACGGGCCGTGCGCGACTTTCGGCGTGCTGTCGCCGCTGGTGGGGGTGATAGGCAGCTTGCAGGCAGTGGAGGCGGTCAAGCTCTTGGCCGGCATTGCGCCGCGTTTGGGCCGGCTGACTCTGTACGACGGGCTGAGCGGAGAGTTCCGCCAGATCAAGGTGCCGCGGGATCCCGCTTGTGCGGTGTGCGCCGCAGGATGAAAAACGCCCCGTTTGACCGGGGCGTTGGTTTTGCCGGGGCGAGCGGGCATCACAGATGCTGCTGCACCAGCTTGCGTACTTCCTTGAAGTCCATTACGCCGACGTAGCGCTTGATGATCTTGCCCTGTTTGTCGATCAGGAAGGTGGTCGGCGCCAATTGGATGTCGCCGAAGGCCTTGGCGATCTCGCCATTGCCGTCCAGCGCGACGAAGAAGGGCAGCTGGTATTTGTCCACGAAGCTCTTCACGTAATTGGGCGGATCGTAGCTCAGCGCCACCGCGATGGTTTCATAGCCCTTGCCGGCGAACTCCTGATGCATTTTCTTGATTTCCGGCATTTCCTCAACGCAGCCCGGGCAGCTGGTGGCCCAGAAATTGACCAGCACCACCTTGCCCTTCAGCGATTCGGTGCTGGCGGTCTGGCCGCTGAGCGAGGTGTAGTTGACCTGGGGTGCCGGCGAGCCGGCGAACAGCGTCATATAGGCGACGACGGCGACCAGCGCGATGCCCAGCAGCGCGAGCAGACCTTTCTTCATTTCCTTATCCTGCGGTAAGGTCCGGGCGCGGCCCGGACGGTTCATGCCATGGCGATCAAGCCTGTTCGGCCAGCATTTGTTCCAGTAGTTCCTTCAGCTTGCCGTCCAGCGCCACCGCCTTGCCTTGTTTGGCGTCAAACACTGCGAAAGTGACGTCGGCCTCGGCCACCAGCTTGCCGCTGCCGACCAGGGTGACGCGTTGATGCATCACCGCGCTGCGGGTGCCTATCGATTTGACGCCGGTGTCGATTTGCAGCTCGTCGCCCATGGTGGCCGGGTAGCGGTAATCGATATTGATGTTGACGACCACCAGCGCCAGGCCGGACTGCAGGAACCAAGGCAGGTCGCCGCGGCTCTCGAAGTAGTTCCAGCGCGCCTCCTCCAGAAACTCCAGATAGCGGGCGTTGTTGACATGGCCGTACAGGTCCAGATGATAGCCGCGCACTTTGATCTTGGTATTGTGCTGCATGATGGTGTTTTCCCCTTTGCTCGTGATGGCGCGCTGCGCCGCCATGGACGGCGACGCCGCGGCGCCCATGTTATTCGCCCAGTTCCAGCGGCACGAAGGCCTCGCGCTCCAGCGCCTCGTCCACCAGGTCGGTGACGATGGAATGGATTTCCAGCGAGAACCATTGCTGAAACAGTTCCAGCGACAGCTCTTCCGGCCACAGGCTGTCGTCGTCGCACCAGTCGGACAGCTCGGCTGCGAATAATTGTTGGTAACGCTCGAAAACAAAGGCTTGGGCGTCGGCGTAATCTTCCGCCGCCGGGATCAGTAGCGCGTTGCAGTCCTGGCCCAGGTGCTGCAGCGAGATTTCCTCGTCCAAGCCGCCGGGCAAGGATTGCAGCCAGGCGTGGAAGGGGGCGAGTGGGCGGATTAGGGCGATGCTGCGATTGACTTCGTACATGGAGATTCCTTGATGATGTGTCAGCGACTGGACAGTTGATTGTCGCGAGTGAAAACGAATTTCTGGCGGATGCGTTGCGAGCTGGATTGCTCCGCGAGCGAGGCCGGGAACGGCGCGTAGGGCGCGGCCAGTTCTACGATGCGGCGCGCGGCTTCGTCCAGCACGTCGAAGCCGGAGCTGCGCAGCACGCGCACGTCGCGCAGGCCGCCGTCGGCTGCAATCAGCACTTCCAGCGTCACGGCGCCGTGAATGTTCTGGCGGCGGGCGGCTTCCGGGTAGTTGAGGTTGCCGATGCGCTCCACTTTCAGCCGCCAGTCTTCCTGGTAGCGGGCCCAGGGGTAGCCGCGGGCGCTTTCGGCCAGCTTGCCCTGTTTGCCGCCGCTTTCCTGCTCTTTGTCGGTCAGGCCGCTGTCGCCCAACTGCCGGCTCAAGTCGCCGACCTGGGCCAGCAGGCTGCCGGCGCTGACATGTCCGACCGTGCCGGACTGCGCGGCCGGCAGCGCCGGTTTTTTGCCGGCGTCAGGCGGCCGGGCCATGGTTTGTTGCCGCGGCGACGCGTCGGCGGGTTCGGGCGTGCCGGGCTCCGCCGGCGCGGCGACCGGCTTCGCGCGATGGCTGGCCAGCTTGTCGGTCTGAGCGCTATTGCCGGCCCCCAGATTGTTCTGCTCCGCCAGCCGGCGGGTTTTGGGCGTCTGGCGGCTGGGCGTCTGGTTCAACTGCACATTGATGATCTGGGCGGAGACGGGCGCGGGCGGGCTGGAGCGTGGACGAATCTCCAGGCTGAACAACAGCGCATGGACCAGCAGCGAAGCGAGCAGCGTCAAGCCCAGCGGCAGCATGGTGGCGCTGGAAGTCGAGGGCGAGAGCGGACTAGTGGACATGGATGGCTGTTGTGTTGGCTTTCACCGGGTAAGCGGAGTTCGCCGAAGGCGGAACCGGGCGCAGCTGAAAGTGTAGCACGGCGGCCAGTAAAAACGCCGCGCTGAGCGCGGCGTGGCGATGCATCAAGCGTACGGGGTATTATTTTTCCAGCAGGCTGCGCAGCATCCAGGCGGTTTTCTCGTGAACTTGCAGACGCTGGGTCAGCAGGTCGGCGCTGGGCTCGTCGGCGGCGCGTTCCACCACGGCGAAAATGCTGCGCGCGGTGCGACATACGGTTTCATGGCCGTCCACCAGCTGGCGGATCATCTCCTCGGCCTTGGGCGGGGCGCCGGCGGCTTCCTGGATCGCGGTCAGCTTGGCGTAGTCGGCATAGCTGCCCGGCGCGTGGTGGCCCAGCGCGCGGATGCGTTCAGCCACGGCGTCCACCGCCAGCGCCAGTTCGTTGTACTGGGTTTCGAACATCAGGTGCAGGGTGTTGAACATCGGCCCGGTGACGTTCCAGTGGAAGTTGTGGGTTTTCAGATACAGGGTGTAGGTGTCGGCCAGCAGGCGGGACAAGCCATGAGCGATTTCCTGGCGGTCTTGTTCGTTGATTCCAATATCCATCGCGATATCCTCATAAGTGAAGGGAGAGCGGAAGCCTCCCGTCGGCTGACGCCGGCGCGGCGGCTTTTGGACTACACTCTCCCGTTTTGCGGGAAAAAATCATGAAACCTTGGCTGGACTGCCGCAACGGCGCTGTCCGTCTGACGCTGCATGTGCAGCCCGGCGCCAGGAAAACCGAGGCGGCGGGCGAACACGGCGACTGCCTGAAAATACGTTTGGCGGCGCCGCCGGTGGACGGCAAGGCCAATGCCGCGCTGTTGGCCTGGCTGGCGCAGCGCTTCGCCGTGGCCAAGCGCGACGTTCAACTGCTGTCCGGCGACAAGAGCCGGCACAAGGTGGTCTTGCTTCAGTGCGAGATCACCGAGGAAGACGCGCTGCGGCGGCTGGACTTTCAGTGAAGGCGCCGGTCGGGCGGCGTGGTTTTGTCCACCCGGGTATATTCTCCATCGATGATGTCGGGGTCGGCGGCGGGTCCGGGTCCGGTCGCCGCGCGAGCGTTGACGGCAATGCTGGGGCCTTTGAAAGGCAGCAGCAATAGTACGGCGGCCAGGTCGCTGATGACGCCTGGTATCAGGAACAGCACGCCGGCCAGCAAATAACGCAGCGGCCAGAGCAAGGAATACAGCGATACGCGGTCGCCCTGGCGCATCACGCTGCCCAGGGTGAACAAGGCGCCGATCTGCTGGTTGCGCAACATCCACAAGCCCAGCAGCGAAGACAGCACGACGAAAACGAAGACGGCGAGCCCGCCGAAGTGGTCCGCCAGCGCCACCAGAGCGGCGATTTCAGCGAAGGGGTACAGCAACAGCAGGATGAGGAAGGTGCGCATGGGCAACTGAATCCGGTAAGTGGGTTTCGCGATCAGGCGGCGGACGCGTAAACCTGATCCCTTGTTGTACACATGGGTATGGCTTGGCGGCTTTCAAGGCCGGTCTGGAATTATCGTTCGGGCTTAGATGATATCGCGGCGCTTCGGTTCCCGTTTCAAGCGGGCTTTTCCGCCCGTGCCGCTGTCATTGTCATGAAAAAAAATGCAAAAACCCGTTGACGACCCTGAACTGTTTCATTATAGTTGCGCTCTCTCTTGGGTCGTTAGCTCAGCTGGTAGAGCAGCGGACTTTTAATCCGTTGGTCGCAGGTT
>NZ_JBMDJX010000070.1:0-1593 GCF_057809415.1 Chromobacterium sp. FG22
AGCGGGTGGTAGCGGCCAGCTTGCCGCCGTCGCCGCGGGTTTCCTGGATCAGGCGACCGGCGGCGTCGTAGCTTTGGTGGGTGACTTGGTCGGCCGCGTCGGTCACCAATGCCGGCTTCCAGTCGCTGGGTCCCGAGGCGTCCAGCGCCAGTTCTTCAAACTGCGCCCGCGTCGCAAACAGCCAGGAGTTGTTCTCGCCCACCGCGGTATTGGTTTTGCGCAGCGTCGCCACGCCTCGCACCGCGCCGTCTGGCGCCACGCCGTCCGCCACCGTCCGCTTGTAACCCTTCAGCGCCGGACCGCCCGGCAAGTTGTCCGCCGGGGTGTTGCGATGCGCGCCCGTCTGCTCCGATGTGGCGCCCAGCGCCTGACCCGCCGCGTTGAACCACACGATGTGCACGCTCGTATTCGCCCGATGCGCGCCGGTGTACACCGAGAAGGCGTAGCGACGTCCGGCTTGCACCGGCACGCTTTGCACCAGTTCTTGGTAAGCGTCTTGCGGGTGGCGACCGGTCTGGTTCAAGTAGACGGTGTTCTCGCCGGCCAGGCCCTCCGCTATCCGCCAGTCGGCGTTCAGATTGCCGCCCACTTCGGCGTCGGCGTTCCACGCCTCATAACCCCAGTTCGCCACCTTGCCCGGCGCCGAGGCTTCGAACAGGCTGTTGCGCAGCAGGTTGGCCTGGGCGCGGCCTTGCAGGCTTTCCGCCGACAGCCCCATCTGCGCCAGGTTCTTGGCATAGCGTAGGGTATCGGTGACATTGCCCGCCGCGTCGTAGCGGCGCTCGGTCACATAGCCCTGCGCGTCGACGCTGAGGCTGGGTCGTCCGGCTGCGTCGTAGAAACTGCGGCTGTGCTGGTCGGCCGCGTCGGCCACCAATGCCGGCTTCCAGTCGCTGGGTCCCGAGGCGTCCAGCGCCAGTTCTTCAAACTGCGCCCGCGTCGCAAACAGCCAGGAGTCGTTCTCGCCCACCGCGGTATTGGTCTTGCGCAGCGTCGCCACGCCTCGCACCGCGCCGTCCGGCGCCACGCCGTCCGCCACCGTCCGTTTGTAACCCTTCAGCGCCGGACCGCCCGGCAAGTTGTCCGCCGGGGTGTTGCGATGCGCGCCCGTCTGCTCCGATGTGGCGCCCAGCGCCTGACCCGCCGCGTTGAACCACACGATGTGCACGCTCGTATTCGCCCGATGCGCGCCGGTGTACACCGAGAAGGCGTAGCGACGTCCGGCTTGCACCGGCACGCTTTGCACCAGTTCCTGGTAAGCGTCTTGCGGATGGCGACCGGTCTGGTGCAAGTAGACGGTGTTCTCGCCGGCCAGGCCCTCCGCTATCCGCCAGTCGGCGTTCAGATTGCCGCCCACTTCGGCGTCAGCGTTCCACGCGCCATAGCCCCAGTTCGCCACCTTGCCCGGCGCCGAGGCTTCGAACAGGCTGTTGTGCAGCAGGTTGGCCTGGGCGCGGTCTTGCAGGCGTTCCGCCGACAGCCCCATCTGCGCCAGGCTCTTGGCGTAGCGTATGGTGTCCGTCACCCGCCCCGCCGCGTCGTAACGCCGCTCGGTCACATAGCCCGCCTCATCGATGCTCAGGCTCGGACGGC
>NZ_JBMDJX010000071.1:0-1374 GCF_057809415.1 Chromobacterium sp. FG22
CCAGCTTGCCGCCGTCGCCGCGGGTTTCCTGGATCAGGCGGCCGGCGGCGTCGTAGCTTTGGTGGGTGACTTGGTCGGCCGCCGAGGTCAGCAGGCGCTCTCGAATCGCCGCCTCGTCCCACCGTGACACGGCAGTGGCCGTCTCCTGGCTCTGGGCTGCGCCTTCACGGCGGACTTCCACATTGCGAGCGTACCAGCGATTGGTTTGCCCCCAGCCCGCGGCAACCTGCAGCCACACCCGCGCGCCTTTGATCCCTGGTGGAATCGTTAAACGGCCCTGCACATGCTGGAGGCCCGCCTGGCCAGCATCGCTATAACTCGCCCCCACCCAAGAGTCGATAAAGTTTACACCATCGTTCGAGTACTGGAAGCCGATGCCGAACGGTGCCGGCGTCCGGCCGTCATCCATGCTGCCACGGATGACGTCCATCCCAAAGCTGTAGGTCTCTCCTTCCTTGACCGCGACCATACCGCTGGCGTAGCTGTCGCGATCCGGCTGCAGGATGGCCTTGCCGTTGCCTGGGAAGCCCACCTCGTTGGCTCTTACGCCTTGTACGCTGCCAGCCCAGCTCGGACCGCCATGCGGATGGTTCACTAAATTGCCGCTGATCGGCTTGGCGTAGCGGATGGTATCTGTGATATTGCCCGCTGCGTCGTAACGCCGTTCAGTCACATAACCCTGCGCGTCTAGACTCAACGTTGGGCGACCCGCTGCGTCGTAGCTTTGGCGAGTCACTTGGTCAACCGTCGAGGTCAGTAGGCGCCGCCGTATCGCCACCTCGTCCCACTGCGACACGGCATTGGTCGCCTCATTGCCCTGGCTACCCCCCTGACGACGCACTTCCACATTGCGCGCATACCAGCGGTTGGTCTGCCCCCAACCCGCAGCAACCTGCAGCCACACCCGTGCGCCTTTGATCCCCGGCGGAATCGTCAAACTGCCCTTCACATGCTGGAGGTCCGCTTGGCTAGCGTCGCTATAGCTCGCCCCCACCCAGGAGTCGATGAAGTTCACACCGTCGAGCGAATACTGGAAGCCAATGCCAAACGGCGCCGGCGTCCGGCCGTCATCCGTGCCGCCACGGATGGCATCCATCTCGAAGCTGTAGACCTCGCCTTCCTTGACCGCGATCATGCCGCTGGCGTAGCTATCGCGATCCGGTTGCAGAATAGCGTCGCCGCTGCCAGGGAAGCCCACTTGTTGGGCACTCACGCTCTGCACACTGCCGGCCCAGTCCGGGCCGCCATGCGGATAGCTCACCAGGTTGCCACTAATCGGCTTAGCGTAGCGTATGGTGTCCGTCACCCGCCCCGCCGCATCGTAACGCCGCTCGGTCACATAGCCCGCCTCATCGATGCTCAGGCTCGGACGGC
>NZ_JBMDJX010000072.1:0-1298 GCF_057809415.1 Chromobacterium sp. FG22
TGCCAGGTGCTGGGCGGCTACGACAGCGGCCAGACCCAGGACAGCTACACCTACACGCTGGAGCTGGGCAGCTGGCTGTCCTTCCTGGCGGAGAACCAGAACTGCCGCGTGTTCCAGCAGCTGACGGTGCCGCAGATCGTCGAGCAGGTCTTCGGCGAGCATCAGCGGCCGGACTTCCGTTTCGAGCTGGAGCACGCTTACGAGCCGCGAGAATACTGCGTGCAGTTCCTGGAGACCGACCTTAACTTCGTCAAGCGGCTGCTGGAGGACGAGGGCATTTACTTCTGGATCGAGCACCAGCCGGAGCGTCATGTGGTGGTGCTGTCCGACACCCAGCGCTTCGACGATCTGGCCGCCGGCTACGGCCTGCTGCGCTTTCTGCCGGACGGCGACGAATTCCGTCCGGTGCCGGGCCGCGAGGGCGTGCAGCGGCTGCAACGCGGGCGGCGGGTGCGGCCGACCAATGTCGCGCTGCGCGACTTCGACTACCACGCGCCGTCCAACCGGCTGGACAGCGACGCTCAGGAGGCGCAAGCCAGCCTGGACGGCATCCGGCTGGAGCATTACGACTACGGCGCCGGCTATAGCGATCAGGCCGGCGGCGACCGGCTGGCGCGGCTGCGGCTGGAGGCCTTGCAGGCGGATTCCCACCAGCTCACCGGCACCGCCAACGCCCGCGGCCTGGCCACCGGCGGCGCCTTCACGCTGGACGGCCACCCGGACGCGGCGCGCAACCGCCGCTACTACGTGACCGCCAGCCAGCTGACTTTCTTGCAGGACGGGCCGGACAGCAGCGGTCAGGGCCGCAATGTGATGGCCGTGTTCCGGGCGATGACGGACGACCGGCCGTTCCGCCCGCTGCGGCTGACGGCCAAGCCCATCCTGCCCGGCATCCAGAGCGCCACCGTGGTGGGGCCGGTGGACGCGGAAGTGCATACCGACAAGCTGGGCCGCATCCGCGTGCACTTCCACTGGGACCGTTACAAGACCCAGGAAGAAGACGCCTCGTGCTGGATCCGGGTGTCGCAAGCCTGGGCCGGCAAGGGCTGGGGCGTGCTGGCGCTGCCGCGGGTGGGCCAGGAAGTGCTGGTCACCTATGTGGACGGCGATCTGGACCGGCCGATGATCACCGGCATTGTCTACAACGGCGACAATCCGACGCCTTACGACCTGCCGAAAGACATCCGCTACACCGGTCTGGTCACGCGCTCCTTGAAGCAGGGCCGTTACAGCAACGCCAGCCAGATCACCTTCGACGACCAGCGCGGCGCGGAGCGGGTGATGGTGCACGCCGAGCG
>NZ_JBMDJX010000073.1:0-987 GCF_057809415.1 Chromobacterium sp. FG22
AGCGGAATTCGTAGGCTTGGCGCGCCATGCCGGACCAGTCGAGGGCGAACTGGCCCTTCACATTCTCTCCATTGGCCTTGAGTTGCGGCACATAGACGTACTGCCAGCCGGCATTGCTGCCCGCCGGGCGGGTGTAGAGCAGCATCTGGGTGGTGTCAGTGGGCTGCGCTTTAAACAGTAAGTCCCTCCCTCCAAAAGAGCCCGATACAACTACGGGAGCCAGATTTCTCAGATCCACAGCTGGAAGCACTCCCGAACTGCTATATAGCGGTAACTTCTGCCGAGTACCACCGACTTGCTTATAGACATTTACTCTGAATTTGAAACTCGGCATTCTAGTCGGATATGGCCCCCCCCACTGGAATTGAAGCCAGAACCCGGCCTGCCTTACCCCTTTACCATTAGCGTCTACCTGTATGGTATCTGTTTGTGGTTTTCCATAGTCCTCTCCTAGAGTCAACTCAATTTCATATGCTCCATCTCCATACGCGCTCAAATTCGGCAAATTAGCATTCAAACTAATACTTGTAAGGTAAGCTTTATATTCAGATCCTCCCCTACTACTACGCCCCCCCTCAAACTCCGAGTTAGAATACTCTAGCGGCTCAAACATAAAATCCGGGGTCAAAGAAATACTTCCCCCCATTGGTAAATTAGCATTTGAGGCCCCCCCCGCCAGCGGATTCTTCTCCACCGCCACGCCCGGCGCCTTCGAAGACCCCGCCGTCACCACTCCGCCGCTGCCCTCCTGCGGCACCGCGCTCACCCAGCGCTCCGCCTGCACCAAGGCCTGGTCCCGCGCGTTCACCATCTTCGGCTGTTTGGTCTGTACCCGTTGGTTGCGGCCGTCGTATTCGCTGATCGTCAACCGCAGGCCGCTGTCCGGCCGGTTGATCGCCGCCAGGATCTGATCCCGGCTCAATTGCCGCAGGTCCACGCTGTCCGATTCGATCTGCAGCGTGGCGTTGCCGTTGGCGTCGTACAGGT
>NZ_JBMDJX010000074.1:0-768 GCF_057809415.1 Chromobacterium sp. FG22
CAGCTACTGCAAAGCCCGGTGGTACTGGCCGACGGCGTCGAGAAGACAATCCACGGCCGCCGCCAGGGCCACCTGACCGCCCTCAGCCTGCCGCAACTGGAAAAGCTCGGCCTCTACGCCGCGCCGGACATCCAGCCCTAAACTACCCGCCCCTCCCCTCGACAGCCCGCCTTGTGTGGGCTGTCACGCATTCCACCGCTCAAACTGCAAAACCGCGAAGCCTTTTACACACCAAATATGACATTGACAACACAAGACCAGCAAAAACGGCCGGAAATCGCCGGTTTCCACGCCATTGGGTAGGGGAGTATGTAAAAAAATTCCGTGGATTGACCCCGCTTCACGACCTAAGTCATTGATTGTTGAGAACAACCCATCCACGGTTTGCCCTCCAAAATCCACGGTTTCCCCTCAAACTTCCACGGTTTGCTCCATTTCTTCCACATCGGGGTTTTACCCTTTTATGGCCTCTAAGTATTTCTTCTTATTTAAAAAACAAAGAGATAGAGATAAAAAGCCATGAAAAAGGAAGGAAGGGGCCATCCACGGTTTCGGAGCGCTGCTTAAAAATTAATCCACGGGTTTGCCGGCGGAAGTCGTGGAAATGGTGGATTCGCCCTTCCCTTCATGGCATTGATTTTATTGAGGTTTATGCGGCATCCACGGAATCGGGGGGAGAGGCCGTGGACAAACCGTGGATGAAAAGCCGTTACAGGACAACAACTTAAGGCTCAATCCACGGTTTCGGGGGGATTTTAAGTGTGTGTG
>NZ_JBMDJX010000075.1:0-710 GCF_057809415.1 Chromobacterium sp. FG22
TAGTTGGGGTCGTTGTCGGCCGCGTCGCGGTAGTTATGCCACGACTCCCCGCCCAGCACCCCACCCACCGCCACGTCTGTGATCGTGTCCTGACCATCCCCCAGATTGAACACGTATACGTCCTTGGCGTAGCTGCCCTGCATCGTGTCGTTGCCGACGCCACCTTCGAAGGTATTGCCCCAGCCCCACCAATCCGTGGTCAGCACATCGTTGCCGGCGCCGCCTCGCAGCGTATCCACGCCCTGTCCGCCATTGAGCACATCATCGCCGTCACCGCCTTCCAGCAGGTCATTGCCATTACCGCCGTTCAACGTGTCGTTGCCGGCGCCGCCATACAGGCTGTCGTCGCCGTC
Source organism: Chromobacterium sp. FG22 (assembly GCF_057809415.1). Taxonomy (NCBI): domain Bacteria; kingdom Pseudomonadati; phylum Pseudomonadota; class Betaproteobacteria; order Neisseriales; family Chromobacteriaceae; genus Chromobacterium; species Chromobacterium sp. FG22. The sequence goes on from NZ_JBMDJX010000075.1 coordinate 354, forward strand.
ATTGCCGTGTAGCAGATCCTGACCGGCATCGCCATACAGGCTGTCGGCCAGACTGCCGCCGTTCAGCGTGTCGTTGCCCTCCAAACCATGCACATCGCGCGCCGCCATGCCAATCACGGTGTTGTAGATGTCATTCCCAGCGCCAAGCTTCAGGCCTTGATCTGTCAACTGTTGCGCGCTCCACTCGCTGCCATCGGCGAAGATCACCCGCTCGATCCAGTACGCCTTGTCGGCGAACCAGTTCTTCACCCGCACGCTGTCGCCGCCACTGCCCACCTGGAAGATCAGATCATTGCCATCCTTCACCGTCTTCACATCCTCCGGACGGATACCGGCGCCGAAGCGCAACTCGTCGCG
>NZ_JBMDJX010000076.1:0-648 GCF_057809415.1 Chromobacterium sp. FG22
CGACAGGCGTTCGTCCGCCTTGAAGCTCAACGCGACGCTGTCCGCGTCCAGCAAGGGGCTGTGCAGTTCGATCAAGCGCATGTCCGCTCTCCTTTCCCGTGTCCAAGCCTGCGCCGCGTCATCAGCTTTTCACCTGCATGCCCAGCTTCTTCAAATCCACGCCGGTGTCCGAATAGGACGCGCCGGTGTAGGAATAGCTGACCCCGGTGGTGGAGCAGCTGGAGCCGGTGCTGGACACGCTGGAACCGGTGCTGCTGACCGAGGAACCGGTGGTGGACATGCTGGAGCCGGTGACCCCGGTGGACGAGCCGGTGACCGAGACCGACGAGCCGGTGACGCTGGCGGAAGCGCCGGTGGTGGACACCGAGCAACCGGTGACGCTGGCGGACGAGCCGGTGGTGGACATCGAGGTGCCGGTGACGCTGGTGGACGAACCGGTGGTGGACATCGAAGTGCCGGTGATGCTGGTGGACGAGCCGGTGTCCGACATCGAGGTGCCGGTCACGCTCTTGGAGGTGCCGGTGACCGAGGTGCTGGTCCCGGTGACGCTGGTGGAGGTGCCGGTATAAGAGGAGGACACCCCGGTCATGCTCTGCGACATGCCGGTGGCCGACACGCTGGTGCCGGTCATCGAGGTGGAAATGCCGG
>NZ_JBMDJX010000077.1:0-592 GCF_057809415.1 Chromobacterium sp. FG22
GCTGGCCAGGCAGCAACGCCGGCGGCCGCCGACACCGGAGCGGATCCCGTGTGTGAACCACTTGGCCGCCCACAGCTGGTTTGCGGCGCCGGCGGCGCGCAGGAGGCACCAGGTGGGCCTCGCACAGGCCTGGGCGCCGGCGATGCCCTCGAGCTCCAGGTGGCCACCACCGCGCGCTGGCCAGGCAGCAACGCCGGCGGCCGCCGACACCGGAGCGGATCCCGTGTGTGAACCACTTGGCCGCCCACAGCTGGTTTGCGGCGCCGGCGGCGCGCAGGAGGCACCAGGTGGGCCTCGCACAGGCCTGGGCGCCGGCGATGCCCTCGAGCTCCAGGTGGCCACCACCGCGCGCTGGCCAGGCAGCAACGCCGGCGGCCGCCGACACCGGAGCGGATCCCGTGTGTGAACCACTTGGCCGCCCACAGCTGGTTTGCGGCGCCGGCCGCGCGCAGGAGGCACCAGGTGGGCCTAGTACAGGCCCGGGCGCCGGCGATTCCCTCGAGCTCCAGGTGGCCACCACCGCGCGCGCAGGCCAGCCAGCAATGCCGGCGGCCGCCGGCGACGGTACGGATCTCGTGTGTGCAGCACCTGG
>NZ_JBMDJX010000078.1:0-573 GCF_057809415.1 Chromobacterium sp. FG22
GCAAGGCCGAGCCGCGCGGCGACGGCTTCGAACTGCGCACCGACAATCACGGCGCTATCCGCGCCGGCCACGGCCTGCTGTTGTCCACCGAAGCGCAGAACGGCGCGTCCGGTAAACAACTGGCGCGCGAACAGGCGCAAAGCCAGCTGGACGCGGCACTCAGCCTGAGCCAAAGCCTGGGCGACACCGCCACCGGCCAACAAGCCGACACCATGGAAACCGGGCCGGAAGAAATTGGCGCGGACAACGCCAAAGCCGCCAAGAAAACCGAAGGCCACTTGCAACACCAGGCCGCCGCCTTGAAAGCCTGGGAAGCCGGCAGCAATACCGACAAGGACGGCAAGACCGCCAAGGACCAAGCCGGCCAGCAACCGCTGATCGTGCTATCGGCCCCAGCCGGCATCGCCAGCCTGAGCCAGCAAAGCCAGACCGTGGCCGCCGGCACCAATCTGGACCTGGTGGCGCAGCGGGACACCAATCAAACCTCGGGCCGTCGCTGGATTCACAATGTAGGCCAGCACATCAGCCTGTTCGTCGCCGGGGTCAAGGACCAGATCGCGCTGAAGCTGATCG
>NZ_JBMDJX010000079.1:0-552 GCF_057809415.1 Chromobacterium sp. FG22
GATCGGTGCAGATCGCTGCGTTTCGTTTCCGTCGCTGCGTTGTCTGCTGAGGAGGTGAACTATACGTCAGGCCCCTAAACCCGTCAACACCTTTTGCGAGAAAAACCTCAACAAAAGCGGACCCCGCAGGGCAAACCCTTGATGCGGCAAGCAATATCCGAAAGGGGTATTTGCCGACACCCCTTCCCTACCCCGCCGAACCATGAAAAACGGGCCGGCGAAACGCCGGCCCGTCATGGCTTGCTATACCTATTTATATAGAAGCGCTCCGGAGAGGTCAGTCCTCGCTACGGCGCTTGCTATTACTCCTGCGCGCCGCCGGCCTGCGTTGACGCGAGGCGGGAGACGCCTCTCCCACCGGCGACTTGCCGGCAAGCGATTGACCCGCTGGAGGCGTGGCAGCCTCGGACGCAGGCGTCGCTGTCGTAGGCGCCGGCTTGGCCGCCGCAGGCGCAGCACTTACAGTTTTGGGAGCCGCCGGTTTGCTTGCTGCCGGTTTGCTTGCTACTGGCTTGCTTGCTACTGGCTTGCTTGCTACTGGCTTGCTTGCTA